>JBHORE010000033.1:0-6106 GCA_042408415.1 Thermobaculum sp. | reverse complement strand
GACGAACAGCGTCCAGGCCATAGCCGAAGCATACCCCATACGGAAGTAGTCAAAAGCGTTCAGCCATAGGTACAGCACGTAGAACATCGTCGAGTCGACCGGTCCCCCACGCGTCATGACGTAGGGCAAGACGAACTCCTGGAAGGCGCCAATAAGGCCTATTATGAGGTTGAAGAACAACACCGGGCTCATCATCGGCACTGTTACGTGCCAGAACTTCGCCAAGGCACCTGCCCCATCGATTGCGGCAGCTTCGTATAGATGCTGAGGTATCCCCTGCAATCCGGCCAGGTAGATCACCATGGAGCCACCTACACCCCACAAGCTCACCAAGATGAGCGCAGGCTTGGACCAAGAAGGGCTAGCAAGCCAGGGCGGGCCCGGCAAGCCCAGCAGCCCCAGCGCTCGGTTGAGGAGCCCGAAGTTGGGCTCCAGCACCCACAACCAGAGCACGGCCGTGGCCACGGCAGGCGTGACTACAGGCAGATAGTACAGCGTGCGAAAGATCGTCATTCCAGGTACCTTCTGGTTAAGGAGTAGCGCCAGCAAGAACCCTAGTACTAATCCTATTGGGACAGAGAAAGCCACGTAGTAGGCAGTGTTGAATAGAGTCACCAAGAAGCGCTCATCCTCGAAGAATAGCTCACGGTAGTTCTCAAGCCCAATCCATACAGGGGGACGCAAGACGTTGTAGTCTGTGAAACTGTAGTAGAGCGACATGAGCATTGGATAGGCAGTAAGTCCGAAAAAGCCTATGATCCACGGGGATATAAAAAGATAGCCTACCAGGTTATCCATAATCTTGCGACGTGTGATCCTGCGCGGGCGAGCCACTGTACTACGAGCAGCTACTGTAGCCATATGTTTACCCTCTGAATATGCAATTCAACATATGGAGAGGGGTCGATCTATCCCCTCTCCACCTCTTTCCAGCCTCTGTCGAGTACCTTATTGGCCTTCTCCTCGGATTCAGCCAGGGCCTGCTTGACGGTCTTCCTGCCATAGAACACGTCATTAGGCATCGGCCATATTATGTCGAACCACAGCTCTTGACCAACTGGTGTTAGATCGCGGAAGCGCGAGTAAGGCATCAAGTCGACAAAGGTCTTGTTAAACTTGTTGGCTGACAGGTAGCGCTCGTCTCTAGCCAAACTCTCGATCGCAGGCATCTGGCCAGTATCCTTGGCTAGTGCTAGCACCACCTCCTCATCTGTACACTTGAACTTGATGAACTCCCAAGCCGCATCTGCCTTCTCATCGGACACACCCTCTGGAAGGCAGAAAGCGAATCCTCCTGACCACGTGATTGGACCCTTATCCTGCATTTCCTTGGGTCTAGGCACCGGTACTACCCCCATATCTACATTGGGGGCATACTTCTTCCAGTCTCCAGCAACCCAGTTACCATCGCATACCATGACTATTTGCCCACGCCAGTACGGTCCCTGAGCTTCCCCCTGGAAGGACCTACTTAACACGTCTACGGCTTGGGGCCCTCCCAAGTCCTTCTTGTTCTGGGCCAGCCAGCTGAGCCAAGCCTCGCCAATCTCGTTGTTCCAGTTAGCCCTGCGGTTGTTATCTTTCAGCCATTCACCACCCCAGGCCCAATGCCAACCTATGTGCCAGTTACCTCCGTAGCCATCAAAACCTATCCTTTTGAGCCTATTGCCTTGCTTCTGCGTGAGCTCCCTGCCCATCAGCAGTAACTCATCTGTGTCCTTGGGAGGCGCCTTGATACCTTCCTTATCAAGGATTTCCTTGTTGTACCACAAGCCACGATCATCCGTATTCCAAGGCAGTCCATAATATTTGCCGTTAAGCTTAGTCTCATCCATACAAGCCTTGAACCATTGGTTCACATCGATGTTGTCGGAGTTGATACGATCGGTAAGGTCTTGAATGGCACCGCTGAGGGCGTAGCCTGGTAGCATAAACCTATCGAGTTTGATGATATCGGGAGGCCTCCTACCAGCTACAGCGACAAGGAACTTCTGATCAATGTCGTTTACTGAGAGCGCCTTGACCTTCATATCGGGATGAAGTCTGTTCCACTTGTCTACGGAGAGCTTCTCGGCATTGAGTGCCGTACCGCCCCACGCGCCCCAGTAAGTAAGCTCAGCGTTTTCCTCTCCAGCCACCCTGACAGGAGTGGGCTCTGGAGTCCTACTAGATGGTCCACCGGCCGCAGGAGTACCTGAGGTGGAGGGACCACAAGCCGTCAGCAGGGGTAGTATGCCAGTGACGCTCAGACCCGCGAACGCGCCTAATCGCAAGATGTCCCTGCGCGTCATACGACAACCTCGCTTACGCATCTCTATCACTAGATCATAGATCTCGTTCTGTTTGTCTGTCTCCCAGCTCATGGTAAACTACTCCTCCTACCATTAGTGCTTGGACTGATTAAGGATAAATCCATACAATAACCAGTAAATACCACCTCCCATAAATCGGTTTTTGGTTGGTACAGATAATAGATAGATGTGCTAACAGTGTCAATACCGATTCCCCGAATTCAAGCAAGAAATATATGTCAAAATATGACCAACGTTGCAAAGCCTAGCTAGTTGTGATAGAAATAGCTAGTAGGCTGGAGAAAAATGTCATATGTGTTCTTGGGGCTCTTTGTATTTGGGCTCGCGTTCGTGATCCTCAGCTTCCTGCTGGGGTTTGCTGCTGCTGAGCTGCACCTGCCGGGGCTAGGGCATGAGGCGCATCTCCCACCAAATGGACACAATCTGACACATGTCGATTCTAGCTCACCACATGAGACATCGCCTCTCAACGTATCCACATTCATGGCGTTTATAACATGGTTTGGTGGTATAGGTTACATACTCACTAGATGGGGCGAACTAAGCAGCCTAGCAGTGCTCACGATCGCGATACTGGGTGGTATGGTGGGGGCTTCCTCCGTATTCCTCCTGCTGGACAGGGTGATACTCCCAGGGCAGACACCCGTGCTCAGGGCTGGAGACTACAGGCTGGAGGGGACGCTGGCAAGAGTGAGTATCCCGATGTCCGGCAGCCGCATTGGAGAGATCATCTTCACACAGCACGGCACGACGCGCAGCGAGGGCGCTCGCAGCGAAGATGGTTCGCCGATTCCCCGCGGGGAGCAGGTGGTGATCCTTAGGTACGAGCGGGGGATAGCCTACGTCCGCCCACTGGCAAAGTTGCTGGAGGAGCACGATCTAGGTGTTCAAGACCTGAAGGGGATCGGCGCAGGCGGCCTACAAAGTCAACCGGAGGGGAAGGATAAGCCATGACTACCATAGTCATAACTATAGCGATCATCCTGGCGCTCATATTGGTGTTGATCTTGGCACTGATCTCTAGAATGTTCCGCAAAGTTGGCCCCAACCAGGCATTGATCATCTATGGCCTAGGAGGCACTCATATCGTCACTGGTGGGGGCAGGCTAGTGATCCCGATGCTCCAGTCGGCTAAGGAGCTATCGCTCGAGCTGATGAGCTTCGACGTCTCCCCTGAGCGCGACCTGTACACCACTCAGGGCGTCGCGGTCAATGTGGAGGCCGTGGCCCAGATCAAGGTCAAGAACGACCCCACCAGCATCAAGACCGCCGCGGAGCAGTTTCTTACTAAGGCCCCCCAGGAGCGCGAGAGCCTGATCCGCCTGGTGATGGAGGGACATTTGAGGGGCATCATCGGGCAGCTGACGGTCGAGCAGATAGTCAAGGAGCCAGAGATGGTTTCGGATCGGGTGAGGGCCAACGTAGCTGAGGACCTCTCCAAGATGGGCTTGGAGATCGTGAGCTTTACCATCAAAGAGGTGCGCGACGAGAACGAGTACATCGCCAACATGGGCAAGCCCGACATCGCTCGGATCCAAAAGGAAGCCAACATAGCCGCCGCTGAGGCAGCAAGGGACACAGCCATCCGCCAGGCCGAGACAGCGCGCGAAGCGGCTGTCGCACAGGCACTCGCCCAGCAGGAGACGGTGATAGCCCAGACTGCCTCGGAGGCACGTCAGGCCGAGGCTAGACGGGACCTGGAGCTCAAGAAGGCCGAGTACCTTGCGGCCGTCAAGAAGCAGCAGGCCATAGCCGACAAGGCCTACGACATCCAGGCCAATGTGATGCAGCAGCAAGTGGTTGCCGAGCAGGTGCGCGTGCAGCGGATCGAGCGCGAGGAACAGATTAAGGTGCAAGAAGCCGAGATCGCCCGCAGGGAGCGCGAGCTGCAGGCCACCGTCCTCAAGGCCGCGGAGGCCGAGAGACAGCGCATCCAGTTGCTAGCAGAGGCAGAGAAACAGAGACAGATCCTGGAGGCCATGGGGCGTGCCGAGGCTACCCGCAATCAGGGCCAAGCGCAAGCAGACGTGATACGCGCTACCGGAGAGGCCGAAGCAGAGATCATCAAGGCCAAGGGGACCGCCGAGGCGGAGGCTATGCGCCTGAAGGCGGAGGCTTTCCAGGGCTACAACGAGGCCGCCATATTGGATAAGATCATCACAAACCTGCCAGAGATGCTCGCCAAGATGTCGCAGCCGCTGTCGCAGGTGGACCGCATCACCGTCATCTCCACTGGTGACGGTGCCAACGGCTCGGGCGTCAACCAGGTGATGAACGACCTGGCGAGGATGGTCGCGATCGCGCCCACGCTGGTGGAGAGCCTCACGGGAATGAAGATCGCCGAGCTGATGGAGAGGATCCCAGGGCTGCGGGAGCGAGTGGCAAGCTCCCCCGAGGTGCAGGTGATTAAGCCCCAGCAAGACGGATCCTCTCCAGAGGAATCGTAAAAGAGAGTGGGGATGAGCGTTGTGCCCTTGACCTACAGCTCTCCCGGCTTGGCGTATCTATAAAAGAAGGGGCCAAGTCCTGCCCGCAAGATAGCGAACATCAGCTGTAAATGGTCCTCAAGGAGCCTGGCCTGCTCTAGCCCCCCCCCACGAACACGGGATCGTAGCCAGCATCACGGATCAGCTGCTCCGTCAGCTGCCTAGCTTCCTCCTCGGCCGCGTACAGGTTGCTGGGTCTCACCCTCTCTGAGTCTATCTGGTCGTACAGGGCGGCGAAGTTGGCGTTGAAGGCCTTGGCCACAGGCCCCTTTACCAGCGCCTTGACCTCATGCGCCAGAGAGGGGTAAGCCTCGTTGCGCCCACCAAACGCGTTCGTCGCATCTATGGCCACCTTGCCCTCCACACCCCGCACATTGCCCAGCGCATCTGCTATCGCGTTAGAGGGCACAGCCACCAAGATAACCTCCGCGTCCGTAACATCCCCTCCATCTCTGCCTATCAAGGTGACTGTATGCCCCGCGGCCTCCCAACGGCGCGTCAGGCCACCGCCTACGTTTCCCTTCCCTACTACGGCTATACGCATATCGCTTCTCCTTTTGATAGAGTTGATGACGCCCAATCATCTACTAGCTTAACTGCTGTTGCCCACCGGCCTATTCCCAGCCGACGCTCCTCCGACCAGCTCGCGCGAATCCCTTGTTAGTGCAGCTTGCACAACGAACGCGAGCATTTATCTGTACACCTAACGTTCTGCATGATGCCGAAGGATCACTATGCTGTTGCCTAGATGGCAGTTTGCCCAAAGGCAACACCGTCTGGAGGTCGGGATGGTCAGAGCTAGGCGCACGCAACATAGCATCCGTACCCACTGCCCCTACTGCGCACTGCAGTGCGGCATGCTCGTGCAGGGCCCTCGCCAGCGGGCAACGGCGGTGGGTGATCCCTCCTTCCCGGTCAACAAGGGAGCGCTGTGCATCAAAGGTTGGACATCTACGGGCACCCTGAACCATCCCGACCGCCTTCTCATGCCACTAGCGCGCACCTCTGACGGGCGTCTCCTACCGTGCAGCTGGGAGGACGCCATGGCACACGTGGTCTCCGAGATAAAGCGCATCCAGAACCTTTACGGTAAGGAAGCCGTAGGGGTGTTCGGAGGCGGAGGGCTGACGAACGAGAAGGCGTACCTGCTGGGAAAGTTCGCCCGCATCGCCCTGGGCACCCCGCACATAGACTACAACGGCAGGTTCTGCATGTCGAGCGCTGCAGCCGCCTGCAACAAAGCACTGGGGCTGGATCGCGGGTTGCCCTTCCCCTTGCAGGACGCGGCCCAGGCGGAGGTGGTGATGC
>JBHORE010000028.1:0-42016 GCA_042408415.1 Thermobaculum sp. | reverse complement strand
CTTCGCGGTGGTGACCCTGCTCGAGCTGCCCGAGGCCGAGATCGCTGGATGGGACAGCGTAGGCCCACTGCGCTAGATCTCCTCAGACAGGAGGGACAGGCCCCTTAGCATGGGCGATCTCAGTCCCTTGTGGGCCACGAGTACCTTGAACCCGCCCAGACCATTGGGCCTGACCAGCTCTTCCACCTGCGCTCTGACGTGCTCGAACTCTCGTGTACTCTTCGCTCTACGCAGGGCCCACTCCATGGCCTCCCCTATCCCTAGTCCCGCCAGGAAGTAGCCCTGTGTGGTGTATCCTGTGACTTCCCCCCCAGCCTCGCGTACCGCCTCCGCCAGCGCACTGAAGTTGACGTGCGCGGTGATGTCCTGCTCCCCCACGCGCCGCAGGGGATCACGGTTTTGGGTATGGCGGTAGTAGCAGGCCAGTGTGCCTTCCGGATGGTCGGGCCCATGCACCTCCTCCGCCCTACCACCGTAGTCTATTGTGAGGAAGAATCCCCGCCTCAGGGATCGCACGACCCTCCTCGCCCAATCGATCGCTCGCAGGTTGACCTCCGCCTTCTGCCCGGGAAGCAGCGCTCTCCCCCAACGCTCGACATAGGCCTCCAGTCGGCCATCGGACAGCTCCCCCGGCGCCAGGCCGAGCGCCAGCCCATCATCCACCACCCACAGCTCATCGATCCTCCCATCCGTTATCCTGATGTAGTGGAACGGCAGAGCGTCGGCTAGCTCGTTAGATAGGCACACGCCAATGATGCTTTCCTCCCCAAGGTCCGCGTCGTCGGCCCAGATCACCGGCAACCTCCGCAGGTGCTCCCGCTGCCGCTGCCGAGCGGATGGCGACACCTCCACGATGAGGTAGCGGACGGTACGGTAGAACTCGGGATGGGCAGCACCCGCCCAACCAAGCAGGTCGGCCGCGAGCAGGCCCTTGCCCGCGCCGTGCTCCACGATGTGGAATGGGTCCGGGCGGCCCAGCAGCTCCCACATCTCCACCACCTGCCTCCCGATGGTGGCCCCGAACAGGGGGGAGACGTCGGTGCTGGTGTAGTAGTCGCCCTCCGGGCCTATCCTCGGCCCTCCAGCCGAGTAATAGCCGTGAACTGGATGATACAGCGCCAGGTCCATAAAGCGCTCGAAGGTGATCCTGCCGTGCTCGGCTATCTCACGCCTTATAATACCCAGCAGCTGGGGATTACCCTCCAGCTCCCGCGCCCCTGAGCTCATCAGCCAGCGCCTCCTTGAGCTTGTGATAGCTCTCCTCCAACCTCTCGGGGATCACCTTCACATCCGCCAGAGTAGGCATGAAGTTGACGTCGCCCACCCACCGAGGCACGACGTGGATGTGCAGGTGATCGGGCACTCCCGCACCGGCACACCTGCCCAAGTTCATCCCGATGTTGAACCCCTGGGCCCCAAAACCTCTCTCCAATGCCCCGACGCACAGCTGCACCAGCCTCATCATCTCCAGCATAGTCTGGGGCGGGAGGTCGGCTATCCGCCCGATGTGCTCGTACGGCACGACCATGACGTGGCCCGGGTTGTAAGGGAAGCGGTTGAGGATGATATACGCTCTGTCTCCCCTGTGAAGCAGCAGGTTCCCCTCGTCGCGCTCCTCCTGGGGGAACCTACAGAAGATGCACCCATCGCTGCTCGCGTTGCCCGTGACGTACTCGGATCGCCATCCACTCCAGAGTCTCTGCATGTCCGTCTCCCTATGCGCTATCTCGCTGCACCGTTATACTGAGTTAGAAGATCTGCAATCTACTGTAGCACACGAGCTCAAGGGATGAGATGAGGTACATGGTAACCGGTGCCACCGGGTTCATAGGTTCGAAGCTGGTCTGGGAGCTGCTGCAGCGCGGCCACGAGGTGGTGGCGCTGGTACGCGATCCCAGGAGGAGCGGTGCGCTACGGGAGCTAGGGGCCGAGGTGAGGCGCGGGGACATCACCGACAGGTCCGCGGTAGTGGGGGCCATGCGGGGCGTGGACGGAGTGTTCCACGTGGCTGCGCGCTATAAGATAGGAGATCGGGACAAGCAGGCCCTCTACAGGGCCAACGTCGAGGGCACGCGCCAGGTGCTGGAGGCCATGGCCGAGCTCGGGATACCCCGTGGGGTGTACACCAGCAGCATAGCGATCTTCTCGGACACTAAGGGGCGCGTACCGGACGAGTCCCACAGGCATGAGGGACCGTTCCTCAACGAGTACGAGCGCACCAAGTGGATGGCTCACTACGAAGTAGCACTGCCGATGATCGCCCGGGGGCTGCCACTGGTGATTGTCATGCCCGGCGTCGTCTACGGTCCAGGGGACAACAGCCTCGTGCACACCCTCCTGCAGCTGTACCTGCGAGGAATGCTGCTGGCCGTGCCCGGAGGCGTAACCTACTCTTGGACCTACGTCGACGACGTCGTCGAGGGACACATCTCGGCGATGGAACGAGGTAGGGAAGGGGAGAGCTACATCCTAGCTGGTCCCGGAGCCTCGCTGCGGGAGATGCTGAAGGTGGCCGAGGAGCTCACAGGGATACCAGCGCCCAAGGTGGAGATACCTCCAGGGCTTATATCCGGGCTCTCTCACCTGGTTGGAAGCTTGGAAAGGGTGATTCCGCTGCCGCCGCTGCTGGCCTCCGAGACGCTGCGGACCATCGCAGGTGCCACCTACCTGGGGAACAGTGCGAAGGCCGGGCGAGAGCTCGGATTCTCTCCTCACGACCTCAGGGAGGGTTTGGCGCCCACCCTGCAGTACGAGAGATCAAGGCTTTGATGCATCTAATCTAAACCTTTTATCGTAAACTATAGTATAATCGGTCACAGATTAGGGGAGGGGGTAACCATATGTCGGCGCCTTGGATAATCCGATCCAAGCTCAACGCACCGGCGCCCAAGGCAGGCATCATCTACCGTAAGGAACTCGCGCCTTGGTTCGCGCGCATGCAGAAGCATAAGCTGTCGTTGCTCACGGCTCCCCCTGGGTACGGCAAGACCACGACCTTATCCCTCTTCGCCCAGCAGAACCCCAGAACCTCGTGGTACACCCTGTCGAGCGCAGATGAGGATCCTGGTGTTTTTCTTCAGCATCTAGTAGCAGCTATAATCCCCCACTGCCCTCAGGTCGAGGAGCTTTCGAAGTCCTTGCGGAGTTTGGATCTAGAAAGAGTGCTGCTTGGTATCATCCACGCGATGCAGGACTCGGCAGGCTTCACGCTCGTGCTGGATGACTTTGACTTCGTCCGCGATCAGCGAGAGGTGCTGCGCCTGCTAGATTCCCTGATTACTTACTCCCCACAACAGGTGATCTTCGCCCTGGCCTCGAGGACGCGCATCCACCTGCCATGCATCCCGAAGCTCAGAGCGACCAGCGCTTTGCTGCGTATGGACTCTGAGGCTCTCAGGTTCTCGCAGGACGACATTGCGAGGTTGCTAAGGGCGGAGGGAGTCCACCTGAGCGCCAACGACCTGGAGGCCGTATACGCACTGACGGAAGGCTGGCCCCTGGGGGTCAGGATAGTGGCCCAGTACCTGGTCTCGGGTGCTACCCCGAGCGACCTGCGCGCCAAGCTCGCCTACAGGGGCAGCGAGCTGTACGAGTATCTAGCGCAGGAAGTCATAAGCAAACAGCCCCCGGAGGTCGTGAGCTTCATGCTAGAATCCAGCCCACTGCCGACGCTGGAGCCCGCTCTGCTGGACAAGGTGCTGGAGCGCAACGACAGCCAGAAGATGCTGGAGGACCTAGAGGAGCGCGGGCTGTTCGTGTCCAGGACGGGCGAGGACAGGCTCAGGTACCACCCACTGGTGCGCGATTACCTGCTAAGGCAGGCCCGTGCCTCCGGCAGTCGCGTGCGGGAGGTAGCGCGCCGAGCGGCAAGATACTACGACAGCAAGGGGGAGCCGGAGCACGCGCTGGAGCTCTGGCTGCTGGGCGAGGACTACGAGGAGATCTACGGCATGCTCTCGAGGTGGGCACCGCGTTGGCTGCGCGAGGGTCATTACTCGCGCCTATTACGGGCGATCGAGAGCATCCCCACCCCCAGGCTAGAGGATTACCCGGAGCTGATCTACTACAAAGCCAGGGTGCTGCAGGCCATGGGCAAGCTGCACACCGCCTTCGAGCTGTACGGCGAGGCCGCCAGGCAGTTCGAGGAGGAGGGGGACGGCAACTGGTTGTCCAGGGCACTGCTGGGTAGGGCCAGCATCTACCGCGAGAAAGGGCAGATCTCACGGGCCGGAGATACCTACTTCCGCGTGCTCTCCCTGCTTGAGCCTGAGGACATCGTTACCAGGGCCGAGGTCATCATGATGCTGGGGATCAACGACGCCGCCTCAGGTCTGCTGGGCAGTGCCGAGCGGCGGCTGCGTGACGCCCTCGAGCTGTACGATCTGGGGGAAGACGCGGACGGCCAGTTCCATGTCTGGAACAACCTCGCTCAGGTGGTATACCTGCGGCGAGGCGACTTCCCAAGCGCTCTGGAGGCCGCCTCGAGGGCTCGCCAGATAGCCACCGAGCTGGATGCAGACGTCTACATAGCTAATGCCAACGCCACCCTAGCCACGGTGCTCTACATGCAGGGCGACTACGCACGCGCCAGGCAGCTTGCGGATGCCAACTATAACCTCGCGAGCCGCCTGGGCAACCAGGCTGAGACGATCGACGCCCTGGTAGTGAGAGCTCATACCCTGCGGTACGGCAGCGACCGGGACAAGCGCGCGGCGAAGGAGCTCTACAGCGATGTGCTCAACAGGATGTCTACCCTGGAGACCGACCGCCACCTTGCGTTGGAGGCCCTGCTCGGGCTCAGCTCCCTCCATCGCCTGCTCGGCGACCCCAAGGGAGCCGAGGGTTACGCCCAGCAGGCGGCGGCAACTGCCGAGCGCTTAGGTCACGAGTGGTTCCGGCAGGTGTGCCTCCTCGAGTTGGCATCGGTTCTGGCTATGATGAATCGACGGGAGGAAGCGATCGCCATGGCTTCGGCCTGCCTGGAGTGGTTCCGATCCTGCGGAGATAGATACCATCAGGCACACAGCCTGCTGTTACTGGCCTATCTGGAGGGAGAGGTAGAGCCTATGCTGAAGGTCGTGGAGGAGGGTGGGTACTGGGCGCTGCTCTCCCGTGAGAGGTACTTCGCCCTGCCCCTCCTCGTCAGCGCCCTGGGCGACGAGGGCACGGCCGAAGCGGCCAAGCGCGCCCTCCTGACCATGGGGAGCGATGCCCTGGGAGGCGCCCACAACTGGCTGCTGGGCGACGCCGCCGACGAATCCCAGCAGGGGGGCATGCTCCTGGGCTCGCTGATCGATGACGCCGCGAAGTCGGACACCTCGGTCTCCAAGCTACGCTCCCTGGCGGAGGAAGCCCTGCGACACATGGTATCTCGCCCACCTTACACCCTGTACATTCAGATGCTGGGAGGCTTCAGGGTACTCCGGGGAGATGAGGCCGTGGGCGAGAGGGAGTGGCGAAGCACCAAGACGCGTGTCCTACTACAGTTCCTAGCCTCCCATAGAGGACAGATGTTCCCCAAGGAGAGGCTGATCGAGCTGCTATGGCCGGATATGGAGCCCACAGCGGCCGACAACAACTTCAGATTCAGCCTGAGCATACTGACCAAGGTGCTGGAGCCGCAGAGGCCGAAAGGCGCCCCCCCGTACTATATCGTGCGCAGAAACGAAGCCTATGGGCTGGACATCTCGGCCGACGTGGTAGTGGATACCGAGGAGTTCGAGGAGCTGGTGCGACAGGGCAAGGCAGCCTACCGTCGAGGGTTGCCCGGCAGGGACGAGGCGATCGTGCTGTTGCGCAGGGCCCTAGATCTCTACAAAGGCGACTACCTGCCGGAGAACCTGTACGACGACTGGACCTTGCTGGAGCGAGAGAGACTGAGGGAGCTGTTCTTCGATGCCTCCACCCACCTCTCCTTGCTGCTGCTGCTGCAGGGCGGGGAGTACGACGAGGTGATCAAGCTCGCCTGGCGCGCGGTGGAGATGGACCCGTGCAGGGAGGAGGCCTACCGGCTGCTGATCAGGGCGTACGCTGAGAAGGGCGATAGGATAGCCGCCATCCGAGCCTACAAGCTCTGCGCCTCCAACCTCCAGCGGGAGCTGGGGATGGACCCCATGCCGGAGACACAGGAGCTGTACAACCGCCTCCGTCAGATCGGCCGCTGACGGCGCTACCAACGGGAGCGCATCATCTCGCTGTCGTCGTAGATCCCCAGCAGGTACAGCACGCAGCACACCAGCATCACCACCAACCACGCAGGCGATAGCATGAGCCAGCACACCCAGTACTGCAGGCGCCTCCGGGACATATACACCCTCCACCGGGGATTCAAACGCTCACCAGCTAATTAACCCCCTCAGGAGGCGAAAGGTTCCAACCCAGCTAGACGTGCTGCACCCTCGATACCTGGGCACTACGGACCGATTCATAAGCTGCGTGCACAACCTCCACCGCGCGCAGGCCGTCCTCACCGCTGGCCAACGGCGTACGTCCCTCCCTGATGGCAGCGAGGAAGTCCTCGATCATCAGGGCGTCTCCGTCCTCACCCCAGGGCAGCTCAGCGGCACGCACCCGGGAGTTGCTGTAGAATTTGCTGTGCTGCGCCGTGTAGTTGAAGTCGGCGATGCCCTCAGTGCCGACCACCTGCAGGGTGACGTCCCCCCAAGTGGGAAAAGCCTTGTTGGGCCGGGACCAGCTAGGATCGAGGGTAACCACCACCCCACCTTCCAAGCGCATCACTAGCAGGCCACAGTCCTCCACTCCCAAGTCCTCGTAGAAGCGGGTGTCCGCCTCGGCATACACGGACTCGAACTCACGCCCCGTCACGAAGCGCACCAGGTCCACGACGTGCACAGTGTGGTCCGTGACTGCCCCACCCCCCGAGAGCTCGGGCTGCACGAACCAGCCTCCAGGCATCGTGCCGCGGTTGGTACCCCTGATGGACACCAGCTCGCCCAGCTTGCCTCCCTCCAGGGCGGCCCTCAACTCAAAAGAGGCCGTGGCGTGGCGGACCGGGAAGGCGGTCCCCAACAGCACACCAGCCCTACGGCAGGCATCGACCATCTCGCGGGCATCCCCTGGAGAGGTGGCCAGTGGTTTCTCGCACAGCACATGCACTCCAGCTGAGGCGGCAGCAAGGGTGAGCTCCTTGTGGCGGGCGTTCTCCGCACAGATCACCACCCCATCGCACATCTCCAGAGCTTTCTCTAAATCAGGCTCATACTGTGTATGGTATTCTTTGGCCTTAGCCTCACCACGCGCTTGATCGTTGTCCCACAGGCACATTAGCTCGGCGTCCTCACGCTCGCTCAGCACCCGGGCGTAGGAATTGGCGTGCAGGTGAGCCGCGGACAGTATGGCTACTCTTATCTTGGCATTAGCACTCACCTCAAGACCTCCTCACAGCGTTACTGGTACATCCCTTTGTGCCGATTCGAGGGCGGCTAGCCCGACCCTCAGGGAAGTTAGCGCCTCTTGGCCGCTGCACCTTGGCTCGGGGCCTCCGAGCAGCCAGCGCACCCAGGCGTGGTCCTGCTCCTCGTAGGGACCTCTGCGAGCGGGCATCCTCACCGGCACCTCCACCGCCGGGCGCTCCCCCTCGGGCCGCTTGAGCTGCAATGCAAACGGTCTGGTGGACGTGCTGTCGGTGGCAAGCAACGCCTCGCTCCCGGCAACCTCCAGGGAGGTGGCGAAGCCCATGTGAGCCCAGCTGCCCTCCACGTAGGAGATCACGCCACTCTCGTGCCGCATTGATACCACACCTAGCATATTCTCCGGGCTATGACTGGTCAGCTGAGCGTAGACTCTCCTGACCGGTCCGAAGGTCCACAGCAGCCAGTCGATATCGTGAATGGACATATCGAGGATCACTCCTCCGCTAAGGTTGTAATCGGCATACCAGTTGCGTGTGCCCCTGGGGAAGGCGTTCACCCTGATGGTCCGCACCGTGCCAACCGTGCCCAAGGCACCTTGCTGCACCAGCTCCCTGGCTTGGTAGTACTCCGGGAACCAGCGCACGACGTGGCCCACACCAAGCTTGACACCCGCCTTGGTGACGGCCTCGACTATCGCTTCACCATCCTCCAAGGTACGAGCGAGGGGCTTCTCACAGAAGACGTGCAGCCCCGCCGAGGCCGCCAGCTCCACGTACTCCCTGTGGTACGGCGTAGGGGTAGCCACAACCACCGCCTCTACGTCGTCCCTCTGCAGCAGCTTGGCAGGGGACTCTTCAGCCCAAGCCCCCACGCTCTCCGCAAGCTTCCTAGCCCTATCCAGGTTGGTGGAGGCCACCGCGACTATCTGTACGTCCGGCTCCTGTGAGAGGATGCGCGCGTGGTAGTTTGCCATGGTGCCAGCACCTATGATCCCTATACTGATCACTTCTCCCTCCCTGTGTAGCGGTATGAGCTCATTATAAGACCAGCTGCCCAAGCTTACAAAGTCAAGCTAGCGCGCACACCACGGCATTGTGGAAGCGCCGCCGCAGGGAGACTATCCCGGGGCGCAACGTGGCGTGCACCCTGTTGGTGAGCAGTATCATCTTCAGTCGATACTCAGGATCGATCCACAGGCTGGTACCCGTGTAGCCGGTGTGACCGAAGGCCCGCGGCGAGGTCAGCTGCCCGCTGTTGTCGTATGGATCCCCCTTCAGCACCCAGCCCAACCCTCTGTGCCCACCTAGGCCAGCGGTGTAGTCCCGCAGGGCCGCGGCCACCAACGGCCTGGGGAAGAACCCCTCCTCGGCCCAGGACAGCCAGCAGGCGTCCAGGTAAATCGCCAGGTCCTGAGCGGTAGAGAAGAGTCCCGCATGCCCGCTCACTCCGCCCAGCGCCCAGGAGTTGTCGTCGTTCACCTGCCCACGCTGGTAGCCACCTAGATAATCCCTATACTCGCACGCCGCGATTCTGTCCCGGAGCTCCGTCGGCGGCAAGAACATGGTATCCCTCATGCCCAGGGACTCGTAGATGTGTTCTCTAGTCCAAGTCGCCAGATCTTGCCCGGTCACCCTGCGCACCCACTCCCCCAGCAGGATGTAGCCCAGGTCGCTGTAGACCACCCTGACCCCCGGAGGATGCGCGAGCGGGGTGGAGAGCACCTGCTGGATGATCTCCTCGGGGGACCAGCCATGATCGTACAGCTTGACGTGCGCCGGCAGACCCGAGGTGTGCGTCAGCAGGTGCAAAAGCGTTATCCTCCCCTTGTGGGGGTCGCCCGCCCACTCCTCGAACACCTCCGCCGCGGGAGCCTGCAGGTCGGCCACCCCCTCCCACACCAACAGGAGGATGACCGGCAGGGTGGCCACCACCTTGGTGAGAGACGCTAGGTCGAAGATCGTGTCCGCGCGCATCGGCACGCGCTCGCTTGGCAGGTCGACCGCGTGGCCCACGACGTGCGGCTCCAGCCAGCCCCGGTCCACCCCCAACAGCGCCACGGCTCCCGGGATCAGCCCAGCCGCCAAGGCCTCGTCCAGGATGGCGTAGGCCCTCTCGATACCGCGCCTGACCAACTCCGAGTTCACCTCCCACGCCCCCCGCGCGTGAGGCCGTGCCCGCGGGGATACAGGCCGGGCAAGCTGACCGGCAGCCTGCCCCTGGGCTCTATCTCCCCGAACACCACCCGCACGGCCGCCTCCACGGCCCCGGGAGTATACTCGTAGGTCGCTAGGTAAGTGCCAAGTGAGGGGAACGCCAGCAGGTCGTAGGGGTTACGTACGGCGATGCCTATCACCCTCACCTGTGCCTCCAGCAGCTCCCTCATGAGCGCGGCCTGGTCTGGGTAGAGGTGGGCGTTGAGCGTGGCGTAGATCACTATGTCTGCCCCACTGGCCCGCGCCAGCACCTCACGACGGAAGCCCTCGTCGTGAGGCGTGGGCACGGCCATGCCCTCCACCCGTGGATGCCTGTGGGCGACGGCTTCGGCCAAGAATCCCTCGGGGAACCTGTTGTCCTCCGCCCAGGTGAGCTCCTCGCGCTCTGGGTACAGCACCAGCAACCTGCTAGGGGCATCCATCTCGAGTGGCAGCAGGCCGGCGTTGTCCCGCACGAGCGTCACGCTGGCCTCGTACACCTGCTGAGCAAGCTCCGTGTGCTCCCGTCCCCCAACCCAGTCCGGCAGGTCCTCGCTCAGTGCCTCCGGCCAGGAGAGGTAACGAGCCTTCAGCTCCTTCACCCTAGCAGCGGCCTCTTGAAGGCGCTCCTCAGATAGCTCACCGGCGCGCAAGGCTTCGTAGATCGCGCGTATGCCCCCTAGCTGCCTATCATATCTGTGGGAGATCAAGGCGATGTCAGCCCCAGCTCGCAGGCTCAGGACGGCCGCCCTTTCGGTGCCCACCGTCGAGGACACGGCCCTCATCTCCAGGCAGTCGGTGATCACGAGCCCATCAAATTTCAACTCTTTCCGCAGGAGACCACCTATGATCTCGGGAGACACCGTGGAGGGTAACTCCTCTCCCATGAGCGCCGGCAGGTATAGATGAGCTACCATGACCGAGTCAGCACCGGCCTCCACACCACGTCTGAACGGTAGCAGCTCCACGCTCTCCAGCCTCTCTAGGTCGTGCGGCACGACCGGCAACGACAGATGAGAGTCCACCGCCGTGTCCCCGTGCCCTGGAAAGTGCTTGAGGCAGGAGAGCACACTAGCCTCCGCATAGCCCCTCACGGCAGCTGCCACCATCTCACCCACGGCCTGCGGGTCCTCTCCAAAGGACCTCACACCTATGACAGGGTTGGCTGGGTTGTTGTTGACGTCTGCCACCGGTGCGAGGTTCATGTTGACGCCCAAAGCCCGCAGCTCCCTACCGGTGGCAGAGGCCACCTGCCGAGCGCACTCGGGATCCCCAGCGGCCCCGAGCGCCATGCTGCCGGGCAAGACGCTAGCCCCCCTACCCAGGCGTCGTACCACGCCGTTCTCCTGGTCGATCATGATCAGCAAGGGTTGCCTGTGACCCGCATCGAACGCCGCGCGCTGCAGGGTGGCCGTCAGCCCCCTCAGCTGCTGCACGTCCCGCACGTTCCGAGAGAACAGAATCACGTTGCCTACCCTGTAGCGCTGGATGAGCTGCAGCACCTCGGGCGTGGGCTCGTACCCTGGGAAGCCTACCGCCACCACCTGCCCCACCAGGTCCTCTACCCTCAGATCGTCAGCCAAGAACTCACCTCCAACACTTAGATAATTATGTCCACTGGCAGATTGCGCTCAGCGCTTTCAACGGCCCCAAAGACCATCGCCAGGCTGCGGATGTTGTCCGAGGCCACGGTATCCACCTTTCCCCCCGAGAGCACCGCCTGCACGAAGTCGCGGATGAGGCCTGCGTGCCCTCCTACCTTGTCGCCCTCATACGGGGGCACCTGCACGTCCTCCAGCTCCGAGAGGAACCCGCCCGTGGCCTTCACCACCTGGGCGCGGAAGCCATCCTCGCCGTCCCAAGACACGCTGCCGCTGGATCCTATCACCCGCCATTGGCCCGACCATGAAGTATTGAGCCCCTCCGCGCACCAGCTGCCCCTGAAGTTGAACACCAGGCCGCCCGAGAGCTCGAACACCGCCACCGCCGAGGCGCCGTGGTCATACCATGAGCCCTCCGGGTTCCACTCCTTGCAGTAGACCGACACAGGGTCGGCACCCGTGATGAAGCGCACCATGTCGAAGATGTGGATAGCCATGTCCACCAGCAGCACGTGACGCATATGATCGCGAAAGCCTCCGAAATGGGCGCCTATGTAGAAGTCTACGTTGACGGTGGTGGGCCTGCCTATAGTGCCCTCATCCAGGAAAACCTTGAGAGCACGCACACCACGGTTGTACCTGTAGTTCTGCATCACCGCCAGCATCTTGCCGGAGGACGCTGCTGCCTCCACCAGTCTACGCGCCCCCTGCAGCGTGTCTGCCAGGGGCTTCTCGGTGAGGACATGGCAGCCATGGCTCAGAGCCTCTAGAGTCACCTCCACGTGCGCCTCGGGGATCGTGCAGTTGAACACCACGTCGGGTGCCGTGGCCGCCAGCACGGACTCCAGATTGCCGCCGATGAATGCAGACCCCAGGTTGAACTCTTCCGCCCTGTTGTGCGCGGCCTCCTCCACGACGTCCACTAGCCCCACCATCTCCACCTCGGGTATCTGGGACAGGGCACTGAGCCAAGCTCGGCTTATCCCCCCACAACCCACAAGCACAGCTTTGATCTTATCAGGCAATGTACCACCCCCTTCACAAGGATATCTAAGTTAGGATAGCCTAGGGTGCTCGGAGACACAAACCGTCACCCTACCTCCCACAGCTCTCTATCATACATGCGCGGCGGGCTCGGTACCAGAGGCAAAAACAAGACTCTGAGCAAGATGGGAAAGCGGGCTCCTCTCGCACACCACAAGCTAGGCCCTAGGCATCATCGGGACGATGTCGCGGCATAGGGCCCCGTCCACGTTGCGATCGTAGAGGCCGACGATCACGAGATCGGAGACGCACCCTTTGGGCAACCGAGGGTAGAGCCACCCCACCTCTCGGAATAGAGCGGATCGTGCTCCAGTGCTAGCCGTCACCGCGAGATAGGCCCAGCGGGTGATCTCGTCGTAGCCCAATGACCGCCGCAGGCCATCGAGATCCCGTGCCAGCGCCTCGACCGAGTAGTCGCCGGATCGGGCGGAGAGCTTGACCTGCCACGGCCGCGCTGGTCATAGTCCACGACTGTGCAGCCCCCTACAAGAGGACCCACCATCAGCCCGAAGTTGTGGCGTTGCCCCCGGGCCACCGTGCAGGACGAACACCGGCGGACCGCCGTTTGGGGCACCAGTGCCTAGACAGCCCACCTCCAAGCAGAGCTCAAACTCAGTCATCCGCTACTGTCCACCTGCGCGCTCGCCTGAGCCCAGCATCTGCCTGATCTCATCGGCGTACAGTACCTCGGAGTCGTCCTCTGGAGCATAGCCAACCACCCTACGGGCGTTGACTATGCTCCAGAACTTGCGGGCGTTGTTGGAGACGCCGTAGAAGATGTGGAAAGGCACGCCGTGCTCGTCCTCTATGTTGGGAGTCTCGATGGACCTGCAGAAGAGTTGCTGGAGGTCCCGCGGGGAGACGTATCCCGCCAGGTCGCGCAGGTACCGGAACAGCGGCTTGTCAACGTAGTCCCGCGCGCGGATCTCCCTCGGGGCCACTATGCGGATCTGCACCACCTCCAGCTTCCTACCCAGGGCCCCGCACGCGTACACGAAGCCCAGCGACTCGTAGGCGGCCTTGGCCCAACCATAGAAGCTGTCGGGCCGGGGGTAGTCCTCAGGCGTAACCACATCCTTCAGCCCCTTCGACCAGGGCTGCTCGTACCACTTGGCGGCCTGGTTGGTACTGGCGGCCACCACCCTGCGGACGCCGTTGTCCAGGGACAGCTGGTACACCCTCTGCATCATGTCCACGTTCGCGCGCTCGACCTCGTACTGTACTCGAGGGTCCGAGCTCTCCGGCCGGACGTACGCCAGGTGCACCACCACGTCCACGCTCTGAAAGAGCAGGGCCAGCGCCTCCTCCCTCTCGCGCAGCAGGTCCACTACCTGGACGCCCTCCACAGGGCGCCCCTCGGCGTCGTGCGTGCGCAGGTCGATCAAGGTCAGCTCGTACCTCTCCCGAAAGGCCGGCAGCAGCTGCGCGGCTATGTAGCCCGTGGCGCCCGTAACCAACACCCTAAGCCTAGACATGCCTCCCTCCTACACGTAGTTCTGGCCCTCATCCCGACGGTAGAACCAGAGCGCCACGACGAGGAACAGCAGGGTGTAACCCAGCAACCACAGCCAATCCTGCACCCTCCAGGGATCACCCCGTACCACATCCCACACGATATTGCCCCAGCGTCTCGTGGGCAGGTAGGGCGATATCTTGGCGGCAGCGCTCGGCAGAGCATCCGGGGGTACCCACAACCCTCCGAGGAAGGATAGCGGCAACCACAGCATGTTGGCGACCGCTATCGCGGCCCTGGGCCCCGTGGAGTAGCCAATAGCTATACCCAGCAGGGTGAATGGTACTAGCCCCAGTAAGATGGCGACCGCGAAGCGCAGCCACTGCCCCGATCCCATCGATACAGGGGTGGTGAACAGCGCGAGCACGAGCACCGCCACCCCCGTCAGCAGCGCGAACAGGAAGGAGTTGAGGAAGCGGGCCGCGGTGCGCACGCTCATGGGCAAGGGTAGGGTGCGCAGGTAGACCTCCCAGGGCGTGCTGCGGTCCGTGGCGATGCCCACGCCGAACTGGAAGATCGCCACCCCCAGCACGGCGAACACCATGAAGGAGCCCAGGATGAAGTTGGCAGAGCTGGACGTATCTGCGTTGGGAATACCGAAGAACAGGAACAGCACCAGCGGCAGTATCAGGGTACCGGTCATGTACTCTGGAGTTCGAAGGTAAACCAATATCATCGATCGAGTGTGCGCCCACAGCAACCTCATCTCTTTCCCTCCGTGATCGCGATGAATGCCTCCTCAAGGCTAACGGCCATCACCTCTAGGTTGGAGAAGCTCGCGCCAGAGGACACCAACGCCCGCACCAGGGCATCCGAGTCCTTCGTGTAGATGGTGTAGGTGCAGCCCTCCTGATGGACGCTGACGACCTCCGGCAGCACCGGCAGCGATGGAGCCTCGAAACGCACCCGGCGCACGCCGACGATCGCCTTGATCTCGGCCACACTACCCTCTGCTACTATCTTGCCCTCGTTGATCACGACAACCCTGGTGGCCAGCGCCTCGGCCTCTTCCAGATAGTGAGTGGTGAGCACCACCGTCCTCCCCAGACCGACGAACTCGCGGGTGGCATCCCACAGCGCGCGCCTGGACTCTACATCCAGCCCAGTAGTGGGCTCGTCCAAGAAGACCACTTCTGGGTTGCCCACGAAAGCCAGCGCTACCGCGAGCCTACGTCGCTGCCCCCCGCTGAGGGCGCTCGTGCGCCTGCCCGCCAGGTCCTCCAGGCCAAACCTGGCCATGGCCTCCTCAGCGGTCATAGGACTGGGGTAGTGCGCCCGCACCAGCTCGAGCACCTCCTTGACCTTCAGTTCGCTGGGGAATCCTATGTTCTGAGGAGTCGCCCCCACCCGCAGCCGGCACCTCCAGTCCCGGGGATCACCACCGAACAACCTAACCTCGCCCTCGGTCGCCCTCCGCAGACCGAGCATGATGTTGATCGCCGTGGTCTTACCCGCACCGTTGGGCCCAAGCATCGCCAGGAGCTCGCCGGGATACACATCCAGATCAACTCCCCTCAGAGCCTCCACCTGACCATACCTCTTACGTACACCGTGCATGGTCGCCACTGGGACGCACCCTTCGGCATCCCTGGCAACTCCCAATTGAACGCCCATATCTCCTCCCTCCCGCGCATCAAGCGCACATTTATATTAGTACAAATATGTCACAACCCGGCCATCATTTCCACTCCTAAGGGCAGGTGAAGGCCCGACACCTCTCGTACTCCCGCAGCTGCTGGTGGAGCCTCTCTAGAGGTAAGCCCTTACTCGTGGATATCCCGCTCAGCAGATTTTGCAGCTCCCAGGGATCTCTACGCAGGTCGTAGTACTCCCTAAACGTCATGTGTTGCAGTCCCCAGTCGTGATAGTATTCCACATATTGGTAGCTGGGAGTGATCAGCGACACCCAGGTAGGTGACCAGTGTTCTAGAAGCAGCACCGAACGATGGAAGCCCTGATCCAGCAGGGAATGGCCGTCCATGGGGGCATCGATCTGAACACCAGTGGCCTGCACTATGGTGGGAGCTATGTCTATGTTGGCTACCAGGCGGTCGTCCACTGCACCAGCGGGTACATGCCCGGGCCAGCGCATCATCATGGGCACCTGCACGGACTGCGTATAGGGCCAGGACTTAGACACCAGCCCATGCTCACCCCAAAGGAAACCGTTGTCCGAGATGTAGATCACCAGGGTGTTGCGATCCAGTCTCGTGCTGTGCAGCGTGCTCATCACCCTGTTCACCAGGTCGTCGGCAGCCATGAGCATCCTCTCCTGCTGGGTGGGGATGATCTGCGTGAAGTAGCGCTGCCGCTGAGCACTCGACCAACGCATGCGCCCACGGTCGTCCGGAGGCAGCTGGTAGTGCTCCACGCGGTGGGTGCGCTCTAACCTGCGCACGAAGGGGGGCTTGTCGGATATGTCCCGCTCACACGTGGCGGGATCACCGTGGAAGGGAGGCACGGGCGCGTCCACGTACCTCTCGGGAGGTTGGAACGGCGCGTGGGGCACGTGGGGGGCGACGTACAAGAAGAACGGACGCCCATCCCCCGCGGCTGCCCTCTCGCGGATGAACTCCACGGCGTCGTCCGCGACGTGGTCCGTGGAGTATCCAGGCACGCGCTCCAACCTCCCTTGCTCGTTGAAGAGGGCGTTGTAGTGATCTGGCTCTTGTATCCCCCAGCGATCAAAGTATGGAGGGGCCTTATCTATGTCCCAGTAGTTGAGGTACTTGCCGAAGATCGCCGTGATGTAGCCGGCCCTCTGGAGGTAGTGTTGGATCGTCAGCTGCTGGGGCAGACGCTCCGTGTAAACGTTCTGCAGCACGCCGTGGTTGTGGGCGTACAGCCCGGTGAAGATCGAGCTGCGCGAGGGACAGCACAGCGGCGTGGTAACGTAGGCGTGGCTGAAGTACGTGCCCCCACGCATCAACCAGTAGCGGGTATGGGGCATCACTCCAAGGGTGCCCACGCGCTGGTCATCGGTGACGATCAGCACGACGTTGGGGCGCACGGGAGTACCCTCCACCGTCCGGGGACAGGCGTGCATCCCAAGCAACGACAGCACGAGCGCCACCCACAAGATCTCCCACCTGCGCAGTGTGAACAAGCCACGCCAGTTAGCCATATCGCCTCCAACCTGGTAGCTACCTAATCTAACTAAGATCCGAGGGCAAATGTTCCTTGACAAGAGATTAAAAAGTAATATACTAAAGTAGCTTAACAATTAATCAGGTTGAAATTTTAGATGGGTATTCGGAAGGTGATAAGAATGCACGCTACTCAACACCAATGTGCTGAGCTGATATTCTCCCTGATGTTCCATCTGCGGTGGGTTTTGACCCACACACTCCGTCAGGAGAGCCAGCAGCTTGGGCTGAGCATCCAGCAGCTCTTTGCGCTGGGAGCCATCGCCTACGGCTGCAAGCAACCCAGCGACCTCGCGAGGAAGATGTTCGTCTCCCTGCCCGCCGCCACCAGCATGGTGGACACGCTCGTCGAGCACGGCCTGGTGCATCGGGAGAGGGGCAACGACGACCGGAGGGCGGTGTACCTCTCCTTGACCGATAAGGGACGCGACCTGCTCGAGTCGGGACGGGAGAAGGTGCTTGGAGCCTTGGGCGAGGTCGTGGCCTGCCTGGAGGAGCAGGAGCAGGAGGAGCTTCGGCGCCTGCTGCTCAAGATGGATGAGTGCGCCTCTGAGCTCAAGGAGGCCTATCAAGCCCAACGCGAGGGCGAGAAGTTAGTTTAGATCTGAGGAGGGATACATATATGGCACAAGCTACGGTTGCGACACCACAAACGACAAGCCTGAGCCAGTTGCCGCGCAGGCAGATCTATCTCACCCTAGCCGGCCTGATTCTAGCGATGTTGCTGGCCGCACTGGATCAGACGGTTGTGGGCACAGCGATGCCCAGGGTGATAGCCGAGCTCAAAGGCTTCAACCACTATGCCTGGGTGTTCACGGCGTACATGGTGACATCGACCACGATGGTGCCGATATTCGGCAAGCTCTCAGACATCTACGGGCGCAAGTGGTTCTACCTAGGAGGTGTGGCTACCTTCCTAATGGCCTCCTGGCTGTGCGGCCTCAGCCAGACGATGACCCAGCTGATACTCTTCAGAGGGCTGCAAGGCGTGGGCGCCGGCGTCATGCAGGCTATAGCCTTCACGGTAGTGGGCGACTTGTTCCCGCCAGCTGAGAGGGGCAAGATCCAGGGTGTGTTCAGCGCTGTGTTCGGTTTGGCAAGCATCGTAGGGCCGACCCTTGGGGGCTGGATTACCGACAATCTCAACTGGCGCTGGGTGTTCTACGTCAACGTCCCCATCGGGGTGCTGGCTCTGGCCACGCTGTTCTTCTTCTTCCCGCACATCAAGCCCCACGGGCACGAGCGCTCTATAGACTACTGGGGAGTGCTGGCGCTGATCTTCGGCGTGGTGCCCATGCTGATAGCCTTCTCCTGGGCGGGCACCGAGTATCCCTGGGGTTCCAGCCGCATAATCGGGCTGCTAGCCTTCTCGGCGATCATGCTGCTGGGCTTCGTCTGGCTAGAGACCAGGGCGCAGGAGCCGGTGATACCACTATCGCTCTTTCGCAACCGTACCTTCACGGTGTCGGTCATCTCGACCTTCATCACCTCGGCAGGCATGTTCGGGGCGATCATGTACATCCCCCTGTTCGTGCAGGGTGTGATCGGCACTTCGGCGACGAGCAGCGGCACGATCCTGATGCCGATGATGTTCGCGCTGATCTTCTCAAGCATAGTGTCGGGCCAGATCATATCGCGTACCGGCAAGTACAAGGCCATTACCATCATTGGCCTGCTGGTCATGACAGGCGGCCTGTATCTGCTATCGAGGATGGACGCCTCCGCTACGAACGCCCTCGTGGTACGTAATATGGTGATCACTGGCCTGGGGCTCGGAGTCACGATGCCCGTGTTCACCATGGCAGTCCAGAACGCGCTGCCCTACAAGATGCTAGGCGTAGGTACAAGCTCCTTGCAGTTCTTCCGATCCATTGGTGGAACGATAGGTGTGGCGATCTACGGCTCGCTCCTCAACAATAGGTTCCAGGACGCTCTGCAGACCAACCTGCCCAGGCAGCTGACCCAGATCGTGCCGGCCGACAGGCTGAAGGCACTGGACAACCCCCAGGTGCTGGTCAGTCCGGAAGCGCGCCAGGCCATGCAGCAGGCCTTCGCGCAGATGGGCCCGCAGGGGGAGCAGATCCTGCGACAGCTGATGGAGTCGATCAAGGTATCGCTCTCCTCAGCGATCACCGGCATCTTCCTGGTGGCGGCTGCTGCGGTGCTCGTGTCCACCATAGTCACGCTATTCCTGCCCGAGCTGCCGCTGCGCAGGAGCCATCACACGGCGCCAGTGGTCGAGACCGGAGAGTTCTACTACTCCGACGAGGAGGCTGAGGGGACAGAGCGATCCAAGCAACGCCCCTCCTACGAAACATCCTGAACATCACCCACTACTCCTACCCCCTGCGCGTGGGGGAGGCGCTCGCCTCCCCCACATATTTTTGTCCGCGAGCCATAAACGATCATAAAAGAGCATTTATGATCATATTTGAGCAATCAAATATTGACATTTGCGCTTGGCAGTAGTAGTATTACCTCACCTCAGGATGAGAGGTGGGGCCAAGATGCTTGATGCGGAGCGAAGGCAACAGATAGTCAGCTTTATCGAGGAGAACAACGGAGCCACCGTAGCCGAGCTAAGCAGGCAGTTCGGTGTGAGCGAGGCGACTATCCGACGTGACCTCCTGCTCCTCAGTAGAAAGGGTCTAATCGAGCGGGCGCACGGCGGTGGCGTACCACGCAGGATGAGACACACTCAGGGATTCCCAGAGCCCCCGCTCCTCAGTCGGGCCGCACTCCAGGTAGAGGAGAAGAGGCGCATAGGAAAGGCCGCCGCGCAGTACGTCGATGACGGCGACTCCATCATGGTGTCAGGCGGCACGACGACCGCCGAGATGATCCCCTACCTGGCGGACAAGCGCGACCTCACGGTCATCACGAGCGCACTCAACATAGCCAACCTGCTGGCAGCCTACCCTAACATCACCGTGATAGTCCTGGGGGGCGTCCTGCGTCATGGCCACCTCAGCCTGCTAGGTGTATTGACGGAGGAGGCGCTGGAGAACATACGAGCCGACAAGCTCTTCATGGGCACCCCCGCCATCCATGCCGACTATGGCCTCTCGGCGGACGACATGGCCGAGGTACAGGTGGATAGAGCTCTGATGGACGCCTCTCGTGAGGTGATCGTGCTGGCCGACCATACGAAGTTCGGCAGAGTAGCCACCATCCGAGTGGCGCCGATCAGACGGATACGCAGGGTAATTACAGACAAGGCTGCCCCGCAGGATGATATCGCTGCACTGCGGGAACAGGGCATAAAGGTAGACGTTGTCTAAGCGGGGAGGTGATGGTTATAGGGCTTAAGACCATCTTGTCGGATCTTCAGGTCATTAAAAGTTCAGGAGGAGCAAGGTGTCACATGGACGTATTCCTAAGCAAGCCCTAACAAGAAGACGATTCCTACAAGCTGCAGCGCTGGCGGGGTTGTCGCTGGCAGGCTGTGGCGCGCCAGGGGAAGGTGCTCAGCCTACACTGCCCCCGGCCAGCCTAACCGCTACGGTCGAGGCCAAGGGAGTATCGGTGTCCACCCCCATAGCTGGTAAGACCAACGTCACCTGGTGGACACACAACAACCCAGCGTTCGTCGCCGCTAATAAGGAGATGATCCGCAGGTTCGAGCAGGCCAATCCCAACATCCACATCGTGTATCAGTACTTTCCGTACGACGTGTTCATCCGTAAGCTGCAGGCGGGTTATAGATCCGGCACCGTGGCAGACATGCAGCAGATGTTCGGTACCTGGGTGACGGACTACGCCAAGAACGGCCTCCTGGAGCCCGTGCCGCCCGACATAGCGGGCTCGATGGAGGACAAGTTCTGGCCCGCAGCCCTGGGCGCCTACAAGTGGGAGGGCAAGTACTATGGTATGCCCAACGAGTACAACCTGGAGAACGGCGGAATGCTGGCTAACCCCAAGCTATTCCAAGAGGCCAACATCAAGGCCTATCCCAAGACCTGGGCGGAGCTGGTGTCGGACGCTCAGCGCCTGACCAAGCGCGACCAGAAGGGGAAGATCCAGCAGGTGGGCTTTGCCTTCACCAACAACGACAGCATCACCTTCCTGTTCCTATCGATGATCCTGCAGCAGGGCGCTACCTACTGGGCCAAGGACGGCGTGCACGTGGACTTCTCCACCGACGCCGCCAAGAAGGCCTGGGCCGATGAGACCGCACTGGTGACCAAGTACAAGGTGGACAGCGAGCAGGCCTACACCGGGGATTCCTACGAGATATTCTTCCGGGGCAAGGCTGGGATGGCCATGCGGGGCCCCTGGGTCATAGCCGTCGCCAAGGAACAGTTCCCCCAGTTCAAGTTCGACTACGTGCCCATGCCACCCTACGCCGGCACCGAGCCCAAGTTCGCGGCCGAGTCCGGCTGGGGCGAGGTGGTCAACGCCAAGGCCAAGCCCGAGATCAAGGAGGCCGCTTGGAAGTTCATCGAGTTCATCCACCAGCCGGAGAACCTGCGCGACTGGAACATCCTGACCTTCACCATCCCCTCCCTCAAGGAGCTAAAGGACGACAAGAAGATCCTGCAAAACGCTCCGCAGATCAAGACCTCCTTCGAGGTGCTGCAGTACGGCCAGTGGGTTGGGCCCGTGCAGGACAGGGATCGCTTCTGGCAGTACGTGCATGACGCCTTCACGTCGGTCGAGCTGGGCAAGATGTTGCCGGAGGACGCGCTCAAGGACGCCGAGAAGAAGATCAACGCCATGATCGATGAGCACGTAGGGCCCTAGCGGGGAGGTGTAGCCATGGCCGTCATCGCGCACAGAACGCATAGGCATCGCAGCTATCCACCCGGCCACTCCAGGCGCATGTTGTTCGTCGCCACCTGGCTGACGCCCATCATGCTGCTGTTCGCTGTGTTCTCGTTCCTGCCCATCGCTTGGGTGATCTGGCTGAGCCTCCACAGGTACAACCAACTATCCCCCACCGTGCCGTTCGTGGGACTGCGCAACTACACCTTCGCTTTTACCAAGGATCCCTTCTTCCTCAACGCCCTCGGAAACACCCTGAAGTTCGCGTTCGTGGCCGTGCCCCTTAACCTCGTGGTCTCCCTACCCATAGCCATGGGTCTGAACAAGATCACGCGGCTGAGGGCGCTGTTCAGGGCATCTTTCTTCATGCCCGCGATCACCTCGGCGGTGGTAGTATCGCTCATCTGGCAGCCGATCTACGACCCCATGGCCGGCTGGCTCAACACCTTCCTGAGCGCCCTGGGACTGCCCACCAGGGCTTGGCTGGCCGATCCAAGCACGGCGCTGTGGGCGGTGATGGTAGCGGCGCTGTGGCAGGACCTGGGCTACAACATCATCGTGTTCCTAGCGGGGCTGCAGGGCATCCCCGACGAGTTCTACGACGCCGCCAAGGTGGACGGCGCAGGTGCATGGGCGCGCTTTCGTTACATCACCATCCCGCTGCTGCAGCGCACGCTGGTCTTCGTGCTGGTGCTCACCATGATCTCCTACCTGCAGGAGTTCACCCATGTCCAGGTGATGACCGGCGGTGGGCCCATCCACTCCAGCGAGACGCTGGTGCTCTACATCTACCTCAAGGGCTTCCAGGACTTCCAGATGGGCTACGCCTCGGCCATGTCCGTGGTGCTGATGCTCATCATCCTGGTGATTACGCTCGTGCAGCTGCGGCTGCTGCGCACGCGATGGGAGTACTGATATGACGGTGCACACGACCGAAACAACAGCTACGGCAGCACAGGCAGGTACCATCACCAAGACCCGCACGGTTAGGGCGGGCACGGCCCTGCTCTACCTGGTGCTTACTCTGCTGGCGATCACGTTCGCCATGCCGTTCTTCCTGATGCTGTCCAACGCTTTCAAGACCCCGGCAGAGATCATCCAGATACCTCCCTCGCTCATCCCCAAGCACCCATCGCTCGACAGCTTCCGGGAGGTCATCCGCACGGCCCCTTACATCACCTGGTTCCGCAACAGCGTGTTCGTAGCGGCCTCCGTCACGCTGCTGACGCTGTTTACCAGCTCGATCGGAGGGTACATCTTCGCCAAGTTCGATTTCCCCGGCAAGAACGTGCTGTTCATCCTGCTGCTGAGCACGATGATGGTACCTTTCTCCGTGCTGCTGATCCCCATGTACCTGATAACCGACTACCTGCACCTCCTGAACACCCTCTGGGCACTGATCATACCCGGCATGGTGAGCGCCTTCGGGGTGTTCCTGCTGCGGCAGTTCATCGCCAACATTCCCAACGACCTCATCGAGGCGGCAAGGATGGACGGCGCCTCCGAGTTCTCTATATACTCCAGGGTAATTGTGCCGCTGGTGGGACCACCATTGGCCGCGCTGGGTATCTTCACCTTCCTAGGCTCCTGGAACGACTACCTATGGCCGCTGGTGGTGATCAACGACCTGAACAAGATGACGCTGCCCTTGGCGCTGAGCTTCTTCAACAGCGCCCACGCCCAGCGCTACGACTTAGTGATGGCCTCGGCGACCATGATGGTGCTGCCGGTGTTCGTGGTGTTCGGGATATTCCAGAGGTACATAGTCAACGCCTTCGTGCTGACGGGTATCAAGTAACAGATACGCTTAGGAGGAGGATGATGTCTCAGATCAAAGTCGTGATCATAGGCGCAGGTAGCACGGTGTTCACACCGGGCTTGCTCGCCGACATGGCACGGTCACCGGTGATGAGGGACGCCCAGGTGGTGCTGGTGGACCTCAACCCTACCGCGGTGGAGATCATGACCAAGCTGGGGCGGCGACTGGCCTCGGAGAAAGGCGTGAACCTGCAGGTAGAGGGCACCACCGACAGCCGCCAGGCGCTGCCCGGAGCGAGCTTCGTGACCACCACCATCGCCGTCGGGGGTGCACGTGCTTGGGAGCAGGACCTGCGCATCCCCGAGAAGTACAGCATATACCAGACGGTGGGCGACTCGGTGGGTCCTGGGGGGCTCTTTCGAGCCCTGCGGCACATCCCGGAACTGGTAGCCATAGCTCAGGATATGGAGGAGCTATGCCCCGAAGCATGGCTCCTGAACTACACCAACCCACTGAGCGTCAACGTCCGTGCCGTTCTCAAAGCGACTCATATAAGATGCGTGGGCCTGTGCCACGGTATCTTGCATACCCGCCGGGCCATAGCTCGGGATCTGGGCGTACCTCCGGAGGAGCTGAGCCTGGTGGCCGCCGGGGTGAACCACCTCTCCTGGGTGCTGGACATCCGGCACCGCGGGCAGGACGTCTACCCAAGGTTCAGGGAGATGGTGCGCGAGCGCCTGCAGGACCCCCGCGCCCAGCCGAGCCATGACCCCTATGAAGGGCTCCAGCTCGTCAGCGCTACCCTTATGGAGATCTACGGCTTGTATCCCTCCCCGGGAGATCGCCACGTAGCCGAGTTCTTCCCACACTTCCTGCGGATGGAGGGCGGATTCCTGGCCTATGGCCTCCAGCCCGGGCTTGACCTGACCAACGATATCCTGTCGGGTAAGGGCTCGCTATGGGAGCACCTGCGGGCGGAGGCGGAGGGCACCTCCCCCATAGATCCTAACTTGCTGGATGAGTCCCGCGAGGGCGAGCGCGCCGTGGGCATCATGGAAGCCATCCTGCAGGATCGGCCGCAGTATGAACTTGCGGTCAACGTGCTCAACGAGGGCCTGATCCCCAACCTACCATCCTACGGCGTTGTGGAGGTGCCAGGAGTGGTGAGTGGCTACGGCGTGAGGGGCATGGCCGTGGGAGAGCTGCCCGAGGGCATAGCAGGGGTGCTGAGCGCTCGCATCCGGCAGCAGGAGCTCACCGTGGACGCAGCCCTCACGGGTAACAAGCAGCTGGCCCTACAGGCTATGCTAGCCGATCCTCTCGTGCGGGATGTGAAGGCAGCCCGGGCCATGTTGGACGAGCTGCTCGAGGCCCATGCCAGCTACCTGCCTCAGTTCGTCACTTAGCCTCCACCACAGAAGCTACCGTGTGCTTGTTCCCAGTTCCCTACTTGCCTGAGAGGGAACTGGGAGCGTTCGGCTTGGCTCCCTCGTCCACGCCTATCCCGAGACGGTACACCAGTTCCCCACCAATCCATGCCGTAAGCGCTCCGATCAAGATGGCGATCGCTTCCAACACTATGCTCAGTCCAGAAGGCAAGTGGTCAGAGCTACCGGTCCTCAGCAACCAAGATATCAAGAATAGCACCACTACCACAACGTTACCCAGGCCGTGTAGAGCTCCAAGTGATGCCTTACGGCGTGAGGAAGGGCGTTGGCAAGCCCGCCCAGGAGTATTCGCTGACTCTACGGGCTGAGGAGCTGTTCCCCAAGCCCTACGCAGTGGTGCTGGGCAGGCTTATGGAGGCCCTAAAGGGCCGTCTCTCAAGGGAGGAACTGGAGGAATGCCTGCGAGATGTGGGAAGGACGTTGGCATCATCCTAGACGAAGCCTATAGGCGACATGGAAGCAAGGGCGGAATCAGCGGTGAGGCTCCTCGAACAGCTAAGAGGGCTAGCGGAGCTGGATCGCGAGGACGGTACTTTGGTGATCCGAGGACGCAGCTGCCCTTTAGGAGGACTCGTGAGAGAGCATCCAGAGCTGTGCAAGCTGGCTCAAGAAATGGTGGAGGTCGTAGTAGGTGTCTCCGTCAAGGAGTGTTGCGATCGTTCGCCCACACCTGCATGCCGCTTCGAGATCGGCCCAGTCCTAAGGTCTTAGAGTGGAAGGTCGGCCGTTCGAGATCTATGCACCGAATCCATGGGTCTTGGGGCGCAGGATATCGAACATGCCGAAACCCTGGGCGTTCTTGGCGCCCAGGCCGGCATCGTAGGCCAGCCAGAAGTAGGGCTCCGGCAGGTACAGTTCGTACACGCCCAGCCAGCCCTTGATGATGTTGCCTTTGTAGGTGACCACGGCCATATCCCTATTGCTAACACGCACCGGCTGCAGGTAGGAACCTTCTAGGTCCCGCTGGGGGTCCGTCTGCCAGCACAGAGATAGAGCCTTGCGAGCCAGGTTGGAGAGCACCATCTCGTTCCACTCGTTCTCGAACGGCGAGTAGTAGTAGGTCTTCTTAGAGCCCCTGAAGGTGGTCAGGGTGCTGTAGAGTGTGATGGGAGATACCGCCCTGATGAGCAGCTTGCTCCGCCCAGACACCTCGGGCTTGGGCTCCACCGCCACCTCGTCCACTATGCACACGTTATCTCCTAGGCGCACCTGAGGCCGCTTGAGGAGGTGCTCGGCTATAGAGGACAGTAGCTCAACATCCACCGCAGCTATGCGGATCGTCACCCCATCTAGGAAGCTGATGCGGTCCTGGTGTATGCGGTACCTGCCCCCCAGGCGCGCGAAGGTAAACATCTTGAAGCTGCGGCGAAAATAGGCGTGAGCCTCATCGTGTACCCAGCGGGCTAGGCCAGCGTCCAGGTTGCTGTAGATAAACCCCTGCACCGCGTGGTTGTAGTGCAGGGGCAGGACTATCTCATCACTCGTCTCGGGATATAACCTTACCCTGATCCTCAATAGCTGTTATCCCTTCACTCAGTGAGGTTGACACATTTACGTAAGGTTACACCCAAAAGAGCCCCAAAGCAAGGGTTAGTTCGTAGGCTGCTCGAACAGGCTGCCGAACACGCCCCCGAAGTAGATTCCAAGGGTCCCGACGAGCATTATCACCCCGGCCAGGGTGTGTAGGTCCTTCCCCAAGGCGTACCCCACCACCAGGGTCACCACTATAAGCACCACACCGCCAAAGATTGCGCCCAAGAACGACTTCATGCCTTGCTCCTTTGGGAAATTGGTACAACTTACATGCTACCATTATGTAGCAAGATGACCCACGTGGCAACCGAGAACATACACGTAGGCTACATGCGCATGGCGCTGGAGCTGGCGGAAACAGCTCTGGGCCGCACGTGGCCCAATCCCGCCGTGGGTGCCGTGGTAGTGAGGGAGGGTCGCGTCATCGGCGAGGGCGCCACCCAGCCCCCAGGCGGTCCCCACGCCGAGGTAGTGGCGCTGGCGCAGGCCGGAGAGTTGGCCAGAGATGCCACCCTCTACGTCACGCTCGAGCCCTGCTCCCACTGGGGTAGGACCCCTCCCTGCACCGAGGCGGTTATCCGCGCGGGCGTGCGGGAGGTGCACGTCGCCACTCTCGACCCCAACCCCAAGGTGGACGGTAAGGGTGTGGCGCAGCTGATGGAGGCTGGCATAGCGGTGCACATCGGGCTCTGCGAGCGCGAGGCAACGCGAATCAACGAGGGCTTCCTCAAGAGGATGAGGATCGGCCTGCCGTTCGTGACCATCAAGTACGCCATGACGCTCGATGGGCGTATAGCCACCCGCACCGGCAGCTCCAAATGGATCACCGGTGAGGAAGCTAGAACTTACGCGCATAGGCTACGGGACCGATCGGACGCTATCATGGTCGGCGTGGGCACGGTGCTCGTCGACGATCCCCTGCTCACCACCCGCCTCCCAGCCGAGCTGTGCGGCTACGGTGGCCCTCACCACCCCCTCAGGATAGTGGTGGACAGCCGCGGCAGGACTCCCATCAAGGCGGCTATGCTACGGTCAGATACCCCGGGGAGGACGCTCATAGCATGTACCACCCTAGCCCCCGAGGACAACAGACAGTCCTGGCAGGATGCCGGCGCAAAAGTGGTGGTGTTCGACCCGGAGGACGGCAGGGTGCCCCTAGAAGCTCTGCTGCGGTACCTAGGGGACATGGGGATCAACAGTATTCTGGTTGAAGGAGGGGGAACGCTGCACGGTGCCCTGCTAGATGCGGGGCTGGCCGACAAGGTGGTGGCGTTCGTGGCCCCCAAGCTGGTCGGCGGCGAGGACGCCCCCGGGCCGGTAGGCGGAGTGGGCGTGGAGGAGATGGGGTCCGCCCTCGAGCTGACCGAGGTCCGCGTGACCCAGGTCGGCCGTGACCTCCTCATCAAGGGCTACATCTAGATATTAAAAATCCCACATATGGTATTGACAATTGTCATATACCACAATATATTGTAATTACCGTCGGTTCGCTGGTACGCCCAGCGAGGCAAGAGGGAACCCGGTGAGAATCCGGGACTGCCCCGCAGCGGTGAGCGGGAACGAAAGCCGCAGCACGGCACTGGGGACTTCCCTGGGAAGCCGCGGCGAGTAGGCCATCCGCCCGCAAGTCCGAAGACCTGCCGACGGTCCACGCGCGAGCGTGGTTGCGGTGCCGACCTTCGAGGGTGAGGCGGGCCGAGGAAAGATGTCATGGTGGAGCAGCATGCCTGGTGCTGTTCCTTCCCGCTGCTCTTGCCTCGTCCTTCCTCTCCAGGCCCCCGGGTCGGATCTCCCAAAAACTAGCAAGGAGTAAGGAGATGTCGACTGCAGTTAGGGAGCTGGAGACTAGTCGAGTCAGAGTGGTATACCCGGACGGTAGCTTAGCATCACTGGACCCGGATCGCATACGACGACACCTAGAGTATGTCTGTCGAGGGCTACCAGAATGCGATCCATATGAGCTGGCGAACGAGGTGGTACGGTCCCTCTACGACCGGGTCACGCCAGCCCAGATCAGGACCGCGATGATCCTGGCCGCCCGCGCCCGCATCGAGCGCGACCCAGCTTACGATAAGGTAGCGTCGCGCCTGATGCTAGAGCAGCTCTACCAGGAGGCTTGGGAGCGAGTGCCTCAGGAGGCGGAGCTGGAGACCACGTACAGGGAGATGTTCCCACAATATGTGCATGCCTGTATCTCCGCAGGCAGGCTCTCGGAGGAGCTGGCAAAGTTCGATTTGGAACGCTTGTCCCGCGCGCTCAGCCCCGAGAGGGACCATAAGCTGGAGTACATAGGGCTGCAGACCCTCTACGATCGTTACCTACTGGACGTGGATGGCAGGCGCCTGGAAGCCCCGCAGTACTTCTGGATGAGGGTGGCCATGGGACTGGCGCTGCGCGAGGACGATCCCAACGCACGCGCGATCCAGTTCTACGAGCTGCTGTCCTCCCTGCGGTTCGTCAGCGCCACCCCCACGCTGTTCAACAGCGGCACCCCCCACCCCCAGCTCAGCTCCTGCTACCTTTCCACGGTGGAGGACGACCTAGAGCACATCTTCAAGGTCATCGGCGACAACGCCAAGCTCTCCAAGTGGGCGGGCGGACTGGGCAACGACTGGACGCGGGTGCGAGCCACGGGCGCTCTCATCAAGGGTACACACGGCAAGAGCCAAGGGGTCATCCCCTTCCTCAAGATCGTCAACGACACCGCCGTGGCCGTCAACCAGGGCGGCAAGCGCAAGGGCGCGGTGTGCTGCTACCTCAAGCCCTGGCACCTGGACTTCGAGGAGTTCCTCGAGCTGCGCAAGAACACGGGCGACGACCGCAGGCGCACGCACGACATGCACACCGCCAGCTGGGTGCCAGACCTCTTCATGCGAAGGGTGCTGGAGGGGGGCAAGTGGACCCTCTTCTCCCCCAACGAGGTGCCCGACCTCCACGAGCTGTACGGCAGGGCCTTCGAGGAGCGCTACGTCCAGTACGAGCGCATGGCGGAGGAAGGCAAGCTGCAGCAGCACAAACAGGTGGACGCCAAGATGCTCTGGCGGAAGATGCTCTCCATGCTGTGGGAGACCGGCCACCCTTGGATAGCTTTCAAGGACCCCTCCAACATTCGGTCAGCGCAGGACCACGTCGGGGTGATCCACTCCTCCAACCTGTGCACCGAGATCCTCCTGCCCACCAGCCGTGAGGAGACGGCGGTATGCAACCTGGGGTCCATCAACCTAGTGGAACATCTATCAGAAGATGGCCTTGACGAGGAGAAGCTAGCAGATACCGTTCGCACCGCCGTCAGGATGCTCGATAACGTCATCGACATCAACTTCTATCCCACGCCTGAGGCCAGGAGGTCCAACCTCCGGCACCGCCCCATCGGGCTAGGGATCATGGGCTTCCACGACGCGCTGCTCGCGCTGCGTATCCCCTACGCTAGCCAGGAGGCAGTCGAGTTCTCGGATTACACCATGGAGCTCATCTCCTGGCACGCCATCCTGGCCTCGAGCGAGCTTGCTGCCGAGCGCGGCCGATACCCATCCTACGAGGGCTCTAAGTGGAGTCGCGGTCTGCTGCCGATCGACACGATCGAGCTGCTGGAGCGCGAGCGTGGAGGCGATCTCGAGATGGACCGTACGGCCAGGCTGGATTGGAGACCAGTGCGCGAGGCCGTGGCCCGATGGGGTGTGCGTAACTCCCAGATCATGGCGATAGCCCCCACTGCCACCATCTCCAACATCGCTGGCGTCTCCCAATCGATCGAGCCCCACTACCGCAACCTCTTCGTCAAGTCCAACCTGTCGGGAGATTTCACCATCGTGAACCCCTACCTGGTGGCCGACCTCAAGCGGCTGAGGCTGTGGAACCAAGAGATGCTTGACAGGATCAAGTACTATGATGGCTCCATCCTGCCGATAGAGGAGATTCCTGGCGAGATCAAGCACCTGTATCTGACTGCGCACGAGATCGACCCGCTGTGGCTGATCGAGTGCGCTAGCCGCAGGCAGAAGTGGGTGGACATGGGGCAGTCGCTCAACATCTACATCGCCGAGCCCAGCGGCAAGAAGCTGCACGAGATCTACCTAGCGGCCTGGCGCAAGGGGCTGAAGACCACCTACTACCTGCGAGCCGTGGGGGCCACCAACGTAGAGAAAGCTAGCATGGATATCAACCGCTTCGGGGTGCAGCCACGATGGATGAGGTCACGCTCCGCCTCCAGCCGCGTGCGGATCGTCCGTGAGGGGAGCACCTGCCAGATAGGCGAAGACTGCGAAGCCTGCCAATAGCTGATACCAACATCTCAACACAGATAGTAAGGAGGGAAAGAATATGAGCGCTTGCTGCACACCAGACAGAGGGGGTATGTACGACCTGAGCCAGAGGATACGAGTGGAGGACAAGAGGCTGATCAACTGCAAGGCCGTGGACGTCAACCAGCTGTGGCCACTCAAGTACGCTTGGGCGTGGGAACACTACCTCAACGGCTGCGCCAACCACTGGATGCCCACCGAGGTGCCGATGCATAAGGACATCGAGCTGTGGCGCTCCGACGCCCTCACGCCGGACGAGAGGCTGGTGATCATGCGCAACCTCGGCTTCTTCAGCACCGGTGAGAGCCTGGTCGGCAACAACATCGTCCTGGCGATCTTCAAGCATATCACCAACCCCGAGGCCCGGCAGTACCTGCTGCGCCAGGCCTTCGAGGAGGCCATCCACACCCACGCCTTCCACTATATAGTGGAGTCGCTCGGCCTGGACGGCCGTGAGGTTTTCAATATGTACCGCGAGGTGGACTCCATCAAGGGAAAGGACGAGTTCGTGATGTCCCTCACCGAGCGGGTGCTCGACCCCGACTTCACCACAGAGACTCTCGAGGGCATCCAGGACTTCATCCGCAACCTCGTGGGCTTCTACGTGATCATGGAGGGCATATTCTTCTACAGCGGCTTCGTCATGATCCTATCCTTCCATCGCCAGAACCGCATGACGGGCATCGGCGAGCAGTTCCAGTACATCCTGCGGGACGAGACCGTGCACCTCAACTTCGGCATCGACCTCATCAACACCATCAAGGAGGAGAACCCCGAAGCCTGGACGGAGGAGCTGCGCCGCGACCTCGTGGGGATGATCCGTCAGGCGGTCGAGTACGAGATCGCCTACGCCCGCGAGTGCCTACCCAACGGCGTGCTGGGGCTCAACGCGGACCTCTTCCGCGAGTATGTGCAGTACATCGCTGACAGGAGGCTGGAGCGCATAGAGCTGCCGGTGCAGTACCGCTCGCGCAACCCATTCCCCTGGATGAGCGAGACGATGGACCTGCCTAAGGAGAAGAACTTCTTTGAGACCCGCGTCACGGAGTACCAGAACGCTGGCACGCTGGTGTGGGACTAGATCCCACACCAGCTCCTCACCTGCGTGCATACCGCTTGACCGGAGGCTGCACGAGCGGTAGCAGGGGAGGTGCGCCGAACGACGCCCTCCGACGATCCTCCGGCACCTCCCCATACAGCGTCGTCCTTTGCCTGGGGACCCTACCGATGGAGGTGATTATCTCCTCCATCTTCTCCGGTGGTAGCTCTTGCCCGTTCTCCCCACCGGCGGCGCGGGTGATGCTCTCGTTCATGAGCGTCCCTCCTAGGTCGTTGGCGCCCGATCGCAGGCAGAGCTTCACCCCCTCAACCCCCATCTTCACCCAGGAGGTCTGAATGTTCGTGATCTCGGGATAGAGCACTAGACGGGCAACTGCGTGCATCAGCACAGCCTCTCTGAAGGTCGGGCCACGCCTGGCCATGCCCTTCCAGAACATCGGAGCCTCCATGTGGACGAAAGGCAGAGGCACGAACTCGGTGAAGCCCCCGGTCTCCCTCTGCAAGCCCTTGATCCGCAGGAGGTGCCGCGCCCAGTGCACCGGGCTCTCCACGTGCCCGTACATGATGGTGGCGGTGGTGCGTATCCCCAGCAGGTGCGCCTGACGTATCACCTCCAGCCACTGCTCCGTCCGGATCTTGTCCGGGCAGATGATCGCCCTGACCTTGTCGTCGAGGATCTCGGCGGCTGTGCCAGGCAGCGTACCCAGCCCGGCGGCCCTCAGCTCCGAGAGGAACTCCCGCACGCTCAAGCCCAGCGTCTGCGCTCCCTGCCACACCTCCAGCGGGGAGAAGGCGTGGATATGTATCCCAGGCACGGCCGCCTTCACGGCCCGGCAGATGCGCAGATAGGTCTCGCCTGTGTACTCGGGGTGTATTCCCCCCTGCATGCACACCTCGGTGGCTCCTCGATCCCAGGCCTCGCGCGCCCGGCGCACGATCTCCTCCAGCGGCAGGTCGTAGGGCGCCCCCCGCAGGTTCTCCGAGAGCTTGCCCTTGGAGAACGCGCAGAACTTGCACCTGAAGTAGCAGATGTTGGTGTAGTTGATGTTTCGGTTGACGACATAGGTTACCACGTCACCGCACGTTCGGCGCCGCAGCTCGTCGGCAGCCTCGCACACCGCCTGAAACTCACTGCCCCTGGCCGCAAACAGGCGCACCACCTCCTGCTCTCCCAGGTCTCGACCGGCCATGGCATCGTCGATGATCGCTAGGAGCTCTCCAGACACTTTGCCTCCGCCGTGCACCACGGGCAGCTCACCTGAGCTGCCAGGAGACCAATCGTCGGTACGGGCGTAGCCCTCGCTGTCGGCATGATACAGCAGCTTGGGCAGCACCTGGGGATCCACCCACCTGGAGGGCTCACGCACGTATTCGGGGTAGATCGCCAGCCTCTCCACGAGCTCCTTCCCGGCCTCTTCCGTCTTCTGGGCCAGTTCCCGTAGGTGCGGCCAAGGAGCCTCCGGGTTAACATGATCGGGCGTCACGGGCGACACCCCTCCCCAGTTGTTGATGCCGGCCTCGATCAGTTTTCCATAGGTGCCAGGACTCAGGTTGGGAGGCGCCTGTACGTTCATCTCAGGCCCCAGGACTATACGAGCAACAGCTACCGTCCACAGCAGGTCCTCCAGCGTGGGCTCGGGGGCATCAGCCATGCGGGTACCCGGTTTGGCGCGGAAGTTCTGGATGATCACCTCCTGGATGTGCCCATAACGCCGGTGCAGATCACGCAGCACCAGGAGCGACTGTATTCTCTCCCGACGCGTCTCTCCTATCCCGATCAGGATGCCGGAGGTGAATGGCACAGCCAACTCTCCGGCAGCTTCGATAGTCGCGACTCGCACCGCAGGGTGCTTATCCGGCGAGCCGTAGTGCGGTCCGCCCCTGAACGAGAGCCGTTCCGAGGCCGTCTCGAGCATTATTCCTTGGGATACGGTTACCTTGCGCAGCACCTCTATCTCCTCGCGGGTCATGACACCTGGGTTGGCGTGCGGCAGCAGGCCCGTCTCCCGCAGCACTAGCTGGCACATCTCCGCCAGGTAGGATATGGTGCTAGGGTGTCCCATCCGCTCCAGCTCCTCCCTGGCGACCCTGTAGCGCAGCTCCGGCTTGTCGCCCAGGGTGAACAGCGCCTCCTTGCACCCGGCTCTGGCCCCCGCCCGCGCCACCTCGAGCACCTCCTCGGGCGTCATGTAGGCCCTCTCCACCTTGCGAGGCGACCAGGCGAAAGTGCAGTAGTGGCACACATCGCGGCAGAGGTGGGTCAATGGGATGAACACCTTGCGAGAGTAGGATACCCTGTTAGCGTGGGCGGCGTCCCTCATCGCAGCTGCGACCTGCATGAGAGACTGCAGATCATCATAGTCAGCCAGCAACAGCGCTTCCTCCGGAGACGGCAGATCCCCCTCCAGCGCTCGCTCGAGTATTTGGTGCACCACAGTCACTGGTAGCCCTCCTTTCCCAAATGCGCGACGTCAAATATGGCAGTATGAAGCTTCCACGAGAGCTTTGCGCCAACTCGTGCGCAGGTAGATATGTAGCTTTATACGGACTCTGAGGATCGTGGTAGGAGGGAAGGCTAACCCATTGCGGGTACGGTGCCTGCGGGTTGCCCGCCAGGGCGCGGCGCCCCACGCAGCGGCCGCGCCCCTATTGAGTTGTTGGCTGGTTTAACGTATCTGGGCTCTAGGTTAACACATACGCTGGAAGCTGTGCAAGTCTAGTACTGCCTACGACGCTGGAGGCTGGAGAGGTCGAGTTCGCCCTCGATGTACATCCCAACCAGGTAGCCCACTATACCACCGAGGATGATGAGCGCGGTGGCTCCCCAGCCCAGCCATAGTATGAGCAGGACGACCAAGGCCCCCACCAGGGCTCCCAAGTATTTCGCATTGATTACCATCTGCTACTCCTTATCGATTCTTGCTAACTTTCGACAGCACCACACGCACTCGTCGCACCGGTACTCGCTGCAGCTGCAGCTCCTGCGCAACACGAGTCTTGATGCCCTCACCATAATCTACAAGCTTGATGCCCATGGGACAGTCCACATCGCATTGCACCTCGAACGCACCGCGATGCCACCGCAGGCTCACGTACGGTGACCTCGCACCGGCCTCGCGCGCGGCCTGTGTAGCCAACTTGGCCACAGCGGTGGAGGTCAGTCTGAGCTCCCTGCCAGGAGTATCAACCACCACCACCTCGCGTGGGTTACGCACGACGGCCAGCTCACGCAACAGCAGAGACAAGCCTATCAAAGCCGCCACCAGGGCCACAATCGCGACGATGGCTCTGCCTCCCGGCGATATGCCTTGCGGAGATAGACGGGAAAGCCCATCCACGGCCGACCTGTAGCCCGTATAGTAGTTCAGGTCCGACGGCGAGAGCACGCCGAAGTTCACGAGCAGCAGCAACAGGGACGCCGCTCCCACGAGCAGCGCGAGGAGCAGAATGACTACTCTATTGAAAGCGTTCACTTTACCCTCACCTTCGCCCTTCTGGGATCGATCTCCCTGCAGTCCAAGGACAGCTTCCGCAAGGGCACACCCCAAGACTCTATAAGCGACCTACGCAGGTTTTCATCCAGCCTAGCCCTTGCCTGAGACAGGTCCTCACCGCGCCTGACTAGCGCCAACGACTTTAGACCAATACCTCCTCTGCGGTAGAGCTTGACCCTGCGCTTGGAATCCAGCACCGCAGCATCGGACTCCAACACCTCCTGTGTGCCCATGTCCACTACTCTAGGATGCAAGCAGACATCCTCCGTCAACTTCGCGCATGTGGGGGGCGCAGGCCTGAGTTCCAGCACCAGCAGGACCAAGCATATCAGTACCACCAGCACGAGCACCGCTATGGTGGCCGCTGGAGCCTTGCCTTGTTCCAGCTGGGATACCAGCTGCACTATGGAGTCACGCCATGCACCCAGCTGGGCTCCTTCCCACAGCGTCTGCAGGTCGTAACCGAATAGCCCGAGACTGTAGATAAATACTATGATACCGCCTATGAGCAGTGCCGCTGACAGCAGCACCATGAGCAACCTATTGAGAGCGTTCAACTTCAGGTACCCCCTCCAGATCCTCTACCACTATGGTCAACATGCGGTCCCCTACTAACGGCTCGACCGCTGCCCGCACTCTCTCGATCAGCAAGGGGACGGGCACACCATCTGGATAGGAGGCTATAATGTGCACCCTTACATCCGAGGGCGTCACTACCACGCCTTGGACCTTCTCACCTGCCCCGTACGTGGCAGCCTCGGCGTAGGTGCCTCTACCCAGTGAACTTACACCATGGACCGCGAGGGCGGCCTCAGCAACCGCCCTCGCCAAAGATATCTCATCCAACTTGGCCCCTCCTTACCGGACCCTCTGAGTTTCCTCTTCCTCCTCCTCGCGCTGCGGCTGGGGCAGGATAACATCATTCACGGTGATGTTCACCTCGGTGACCTTCAGGCCCACCAAGCTCTCCACTCGATTGATGATGTTCCTGCGCACCGCCTCGGCCACGGCCGGTATGGCTACCCCGTAGTCGACAGCGAGATTGAGATCCACAGCCGCCTCCTGCTCGCCCACCTCGACATGCACGCCGCGGGTGACGCCCGGAGATCCGGTGGCTCTCTCGACCAAGCCTCCTATGGCCCTGGCTGCGCCACCGCCCATGTGCACGCCCTCTACCTCCTGGGCGGCCATGCCGGCTATCTTGGCCACCACCACATCCTCGATGGTGGTCTTGCCCCTCTCCGTCTGTAGCGGGGCATTCTGAGTCAGGGACCTCTCCTGTGTGTTGGACATTATGCAAACTCCTTTCTCAAAATATAAGCTTTATACTCTTCTACCAACGACCATCCTGTAGATCGCCAGGAGCACGATAGAGCCGATGACCGCCACGATGATCGACCACAGGTTGATCCCGCTGACGCCCTCGGCACCGAACAGGCTGACGATCCATCCACCGATCACCGCGCCTATGATGCCGATGATGATCGTGACGATGATGCCGCCTGGGTCATCACCTGGCATGATCCACTTGGCCAATGCCCCAGCGATGAGTCCCACGATGATCCAAGATATGATTCCCATTCCTTTGCCTCCTTAGTTTTCCGCTATGTTATGACACCGCGGCGGGCCGTTTGTTACAGCTCTATGGGAAGATCCATCTACCCGTCGCGATCGCCAACTTATATAGCACGCTATGTGCCAAGGTGGTGCAGATCTTGCTAAAAACCTATGCATATTGTGGGAACTAAGCTGTGGAAGGGTTGCTGCAGTTGGACGATCTAGAGGGCACCGAGACGCTGCTGCAGGAGATGGAGCTGGTAAGGGCCGCACGCCAAGGCGACAAGCTGGCCTTCGCGATGCTGGTCCAGCGATATCAACAACAGGTATACAGGCTGTGCTACCGCGTGCTGGGCAACCACCACGACGCCGAGGACGCCTCCCAGGAGGTGTTCCTGCGGGCGTACGACCGTCTACCACAGCTAGAGGGCAACGATAAGTTCCGCAGCTGGTTGATGCGCATCGCGGTCAACACCTGCCTCAACGAGCGCAGGCGGCGTCGCCCCACCACTGAGCTAGCAGATTGGCACAGGTCTGCTCCGGACGACCCTGAGGACAATGCCCTGCGCGCCGAGAGGTTGAGGCTCCTCGAGGAGGCTATTCAAGAGCTGCCTAAAAACCATAGAATAGCATTGGTGCTCAAGGATCTGGAAGGGCTAGATTACGCGCAGATCGCAGACTACCTGGAGGTGCAGGAGGGCACAGCCCGCGTGTGGGTCTACAGGGCAAGGCAGAAGCTGAGGGAGAGCATAGATCGATGGAATGGGACATGATCCTCCAGAGATACGTCTGGGGAGAGCTAAGCGAGGAGGAGAGGGCCTCGCTTGAGCTCGAGCTGGAGCGCAGTCCCCAGCTGAGGGCTAGGCTAGAGGCTTACGTGCGCCTGCACTCCGCCCTGGAGGATATCTCCAGACAGGCGGTGGCAGCCCCCGACCTGAGCAGATCAATTGAGAGGAGGGTACAGTTGGCATCGTACTTACGCGGTATGCTGCAGCTGTGTGGGGGGGTAGTGGCCTCCTACGCAAGGGCTATCCTCGCCATGTTGGGGTTGAGCCGATGATCACTACGGCAGACCTGAAGGAGGTCTTCGTAAACTATATCCCACGGGTAGCCGTAGCACTCCTGGTGTTTCTCATCGGTGTGCTCGTCGCCCTCGTCATCCGAAGGCTGCTGGTGTTCGCACTGCAGCGAGCACAGTTCGACCGTCTGTGCCAGAGCCTTGGTCTCTCGGAGGTGCTAGGAGGAGTTGGGCGCGCTCCATCCAAAGCGGTCGGGACTATTGTGTTCTACCTACTACTGGCCTTCTCCTTCCTGCTGGCACTGGGACCTTTGGGGGCGCAGTTCATATCAGTTATGCTGAGCCAACTGCTGCTGTACATACCTAGGGTGCTGGCCGCAGCGCTGCTGCTCGTGTTGGGCATAGTCCTGGCGCGAGTGCTTGCCGAGATGGCTGATCGGACCCTTGTAGGGTTCGGTATATCGGGCAGCAACTGGCTACGCAGGACCGTACAGGGATTCGTGCTGTTCGTAGCGGCGATGCTTGCCGCCACCATGTTAGGGATAGACGTGACCATCATCATCGTGCTGATGGTTGTAGCGTTGGGGGGAGTGATACTGACCACGGCCCTGGCGCTGGGGCTCGGCCTGCGCACCATGTCGGAGAATATAGCCGCCGGGAGGTACATCTCTCAGGAGGTATCCGAGGGCGACGAGATAGCCGTGGAGGGATACGTGGGTCGCGTGCGGAAGATCAGCTACACATTCACGGTCATCAGCGCGCGCGATGGCAGGACGTACATAGTACCCAATGCCTACCTCATGAGGCACGTAGTGGAGAAGAGGAGTCCCGATCAAGATACCACCCAGTACAATCTATAGGCAAAGCTAGTCTCGCGCTTGCTTGGCCTTAAGCCGATCTTAATGCGCGCGCTCTATCCTCCCAAGTAGAGCAAGCTCTCAGGAGGTGACCTAGTGTTCGCTCTGGAAGCAACGCATATGATCAAGCTGGCCACAAGCAGGCGCAGGTTCTTGCTGTCCACAGGATGGTTAGCAGGCGTAGCCCTCTCCGCCGAGCACGTCTCCCAAACGCGACTGGCAAGCCTCCCACGCGGTAGCTACCCATTCACCTTGGGGGTGGCCTCAGGAGACCCATTGGAGGACTCGGTGGTCTTGTGGACTAGACTGGCTCCAGATCCCCTGGCACCCGACGGCGGCATGCCGGCGCATCCGGTGCCAGTTAGGTGGGAGGTATCTGAAGATGTACATATGAGGAGGGTGATCAAGAGGGGCACGGCCATCGCCAGGCCGGAGTACGCCCATTCGGTGCACGTGGACGTTCGGGGGCTAGCAGCCGACAGAGAGTACTACTACCGCTTCGCAGCCGGCGGGGAGGAGAGCCCAGTGGGCAGGACGCGCACCGCTCCGCCAGCGAGCTCACACCCCATGGAGGTATCGTTCGCCTTTGCCTCCTGTCAGGAGTTTCACTCCTACTACACAGCATACAGACACATGGCAGCGGAGGACCTGGACTTCGTGGTACATCTGGGGGACTACATCTACGAGAACGTGCTGCGCAGCCCAAGAGGATTGAGCCTACCAGACGAAGTCATCCTCGAGCCCAAAGACCTACCCTCTTATAGGCTGAGACACTCACTCTACAGATCTGACCCCAATCTGCAGGCGGCTCACGCCGCATTCCCATGGATAGTCACCTGGGACGACCACGAGGTGGAGAACAACTACGCGGATGAGTACTCAGAGGACTACCCAAATGTATCCTCGGAGGAGTTCCTGATCCGCAGGGCTGCAGCTTACAGGGCTTACTGGGAGCATATGCCTCTCAGGGTACCACCTCCCAACGGTTCAGGGCTCAGGCTCTACAGGAAGTTCTCTTTCGGAGACCTGCTGGCGTTGCACGTGCTGGACACCAGGCAATATAGGGATAGGCAGACGGACTGCGCCGGCGAGGAGCTGGTCGGAGGCTACTGCCGATCCGCAGTCGATCCCAATAGAACCATCTTGGGCGATGATCAGCGTCGCTGGCTGTTGAGCTCTCTAGAAGTCTCCAGCGCGATCTGGAACGTCCTGGCCCAACAAATAATCTTCTCCCAGAGAGATAACTTGATCGGTCCAGGAGAGAACTACGTCGGCAACGGCGACCAATGGGACGGCTACAAGGCGGACCGGGACAGGTTATTGGAGTTCCTGCGGCAGCGCAGGCCTTCGAACCCCATAATCATCACCGGCGATGTGCACCGCAACTACGCCTACAACATCAAGGCCGACTTCGGGGATCCCGACTCCGAGACGCTTGGGGCGGAGTACGTGGGCACCTCAATCAGCTCTGGTGGCACACCAACAAGACGGGAGACCGTGATAGGTGGCACAGCAGACGATCCTCATCAGGTGATGTACAACAACTCCAGGGGCTACGTACGCTGCAGGATCAATAGAGACACATGGCAGACAGACTACAGGGTGGTGGATACCGTAAGCCGTCCAGAATCTCCCATATCCACTTTAATCACCCTGACCAGCGATAACGGCGAACCTGGGATAAAGCTGTAGCAGGGAGGCGCGAGTCGGGCAAGCCCGACTCGCGCGGGGTCTTCTGCCTAGCTCGAGTACTCGTACTCTCTCGAGATCTCCACACGCCTCTCACCCGACTCCTGACGAGAGGCAACAAAAGCTGTGACACAAGCTGCCACCCACACCACGCCGATCACGCTGTAGGCGGTGGCGGCGACGGATTGGCTGGCATCCAAGGATGTCAGCAGGGTCCGGGCGTTGGTCAGCAGGATGAGTCCTCCTACCGCGGACCCAAGCACCCTCGGGTGCATCTTTCGCACCAGCCAGGCCGCGATCGGAGCAGCGATCATGCCCCCGATCAGCAGCGCCAGCACGAGCTGTAGGGCTATCTGGCTGCGATCCAGGGACACAAGGAAGCCGGCGCTGGCAGCTATGGCCACCAGAAACTCGCTGGTGTCCACCGTGCCCACGGTGCGGCGGGGATCAAGTCTACCCGAAGCCAATATAGTGGGCGTGGATATTGGCCCCCAGCCACCGCCACCGGCCGCATCCAGGAAGCCAGCCAGCGCTCCCAGGGGCACCAAGAACTTCGGGGTGAGCTTCTTCTTGATCTGAGGGGTGCTCTGGCCCAGGAAGGCAAAGCGGATCAGGATATACGTCCCCAGGAGGAAGAGGAACAAAGCTATCCAGGGTTTAGCGGCCTCAGCGGACACCGAACTGAGCACCACAGCCCCGCAGAACGCGCCAATCGCCCCGGGCACTGCCAACCAACCTACCGCCGACCAATTCACATTGCCCAGCTTCCAATGGGAGAGCCCGGACACCAGCGTGGTCCCCACCTCTGCAAGGTGGACGCTGGCGGAGGCAAATGCCGGTGCTATCCCGGCCAGTACCAGCAACGTGGTCGAGGTTACACCGTAGGCCATCCCCAGGGAGCCGTCGACCAACTGCGCGGCCAACCCCACTACGGCCAATATCAACAACTTGCGCAACTTACAACCTCCAGATCGCAAGATTCTCTACTGTATCAGTCAACTTAGTTGAGAGTTTACAACTTGGCCTTCAAAGATGGAAGAGCAAACACTAAAGTATTAGTATTGAAACTTAGTCGGACTATAAAACTTTCTTATAGCATCTTGGGAGGCGAGGATGCGCAAGGGGTGCTTTCGGGAAGGTCTCCATCGACAGCTCTTCCCCCCAGAGGGGGCCAGCGACCTCAGGATCACTCTGCTGACGGCCTACCTGCCGGTGCTGCTCTGGATAGCGGGACTAGAGCTGCCAGCATCTGCGGCCGGCGTGGCGTTCGCGATCTCCCTGGTCAGCATAGGGCTCGGCGCGCTCCTCGGGAGGAGGTTAGGGATGAGCCTCTTAGGAACGATCTGGAGGGCAGCGATGTTGGCTGCGGCCTTCTTCACCACCTACATCGGCAGGACTCTATGGGGCAAGTGGTGGTTAGGGATAGGACTGGCGATCGGCGTGTTGAGCGTGATGGTGGTGACGGCCACCCTGGTGCAGTGCCTACTACCTCCAAGGAACTGACTTGCTACCGAGAGCTCTCCATAGTAGCCCTGGACGTGACCCAAGGCACCCAGCTGGGGATGATAGATATGTGACCGTCCCTCTCGAGCACCGCGTACTTGATCTGCTCCATCCGCTCCAGTCCATGGATGGTGCGGGCGTTCTCCAGCACGTCATCTAGGCTGA
>JBHORE010000024.1:0-3974 GCA_042408415.1 Thermobaculum sp. | reverse complement strand
CTCTAGCACTTGCGACATGTATAATGTTGCCTGGGAGATCTAGCAATGCCTGAATCAGATCAGATAGAAGGTAATCAGAGCAAGGCAAGAAAGTCCAGGAAGTTCCAAGGCGCAAGCTTGAAGGACGTGGCAGAGCTAGCTGGAGTATCGGTCAAGACCGTATCAAACGTAGTCAATAACTATCCTCATGTGACCGAGAAGACCAGGCTAAGGGTGCAGCGTGCCCTCGAGGAGCTCAATTATCGGCCCAACCTGTCTGCCAGGAATCTGCGTAATGGTAAGTCGGGGCTTATCGCCCTGGCTGTACCAGAGATCGACTTCCCTTACTTCTCGGAGCTTGCACGCCTGGTCATCAAAGTTGCCGAAGAGCGAGGATACACGGTGCTTATCGATCAAACCGGTGGCGCAAGGGACAGAGAAAAGCTCGTACTGGCAGGCATACGCCCTCAGATGGTGGATGGCATTATATTCAGCCCTATAGAGACCGGCAAGGAGGATCTGCTGGAGCGAAGGGACACTACTCCCCTAGTCCTGCTCGGCGAAGGAGCCACCGATGGCATACTGGACCACGTGGGCATAGACAATGTGAAGGCTGCGCGTGTGGCTGTGCAGCACCTGCTTGACCTTGGCAGAAGGCGTATCGCAGCGATCGGGGCACAGCCCGGGGTCGTCGTACAGACCGGTCACCTGCGCCTACGGGGCTACTGTGAAGCCCTGCAGGAAGCAGGCATAGAGATCGACCAGGACCTTATAGCCAGGGCCCCAGTTTATCACAGGCATGAGGGCGCCGAGGCTATGAGAAAGCTGCTGGAACTCAAGGACCCTCCGGATGCGGTGTTCTGCTTTAATGATCTACTCGCACTGGGTGCCATGAGGACCCTTATAAACTTTGGGCTGAGGGTACCCGAGGACATCGCGGTAGTAGGCTTCGATGACATAGAGGAGGCTAGCTACAGCAACCCTACACTCACCAGCATATCTCCCAACAAGGAACAGATCGCACGCATCGCGATGTCCATGCTGATATCTCGCATGGAAGAAGGCACTACAACTCCTCCCAGAGAAGAACAGGTAGACTTTAGGCTGATCGCTCGCGAAAGCACTCTCGGTGTAAGATGCCAGGAGCGGGTGATCTATGACTCTCTACAAGAGGGCAAGACAAGGAGCAACAGCGCCCCCGATGAAGGGTTAGCGCATGACTGATAGCAGCGGATATGCATCATGTGTGTCCACCTGGGTGCCAATTTCCTCACACTCTCTGCATGCCCCCCAAAGGTTTACGCTCTTGGTATGGTATCCTGCTTCTGAGAAAATGCCTGTAGATATTGGACTCATAGGAGCTGAGGATGAAGAGAGGAAGAGTTGAGTCGATCACCGTACAGAGCAAGGTGCTGAAGACCAATCCCCTGGGTGATCCTTGGGAGCGTGAGCTGCTGGTGTACTTGCCACCTGACTACAGCGAGTCCTCTCAAGGCTACCCTGTGGTATATATGCTCGCGGGATTCTCAGGCACCGGCAGGTCCTTCCTGAACTTTCAGCCCTGGCAGCCTAACATCGCCGAGCGCATGGACAAGCTTATATCCCAGGGAGTACCCCCCGCCATACTTGTTATGCCCGACTGCTTCACGTCCTTCGGGGGTAGTCAGTACATAAACTCCACCGCAACCGGCATGTACGAGGACCACATCACAACCGAGATCGTGCCTTTGGTAGATAACAGCTACAATACCCTGCCAGGTCGCGACCATAGGGGTATCATGGGTAAGAGTAGCGGAGGCTACGGAGCATTGGTGCTGGGCATGAGGCATCCGGATGTCTTCTCAGCGGTCGCCTGCCACAGCGGGGACATGTACTTCGAGCTGTGTTACAAGCCGGACTTCCCGAAGTTCGTGAGCGCTATCGAGCGGGCAGGAGGACTCGAGGCCTGGTGGCAACAATTCAACGACAAGCCCAAGAAGTCCAGCAGCGACTTCGAGGCTGTGAACATACTGGCCATGGCTGCCGCCTACTCGCCTGATCCCAACAAACCTCTGGGGATAGATTTCCCCTTTGACCTGAGAACCTGCCAGATAAGAGATGACGTCTGGCAGAGATGGCTGGAGAACGACCCTGTCCACATGGTAGACCGCTACGCTGACTCGCTCAGATCGCTCAAGCTGCTCTTCCTGGACTGCGGCTTCAGAGATCAGTACAACCTCCACTTCGGGGCCAGGATCCTCACCTCCAAGCTGGAAGAGCTGGACGTCCCCTATGAGTACGAAGAGTTCGACGACAACCACTCCAACACCAGCTACAGGTACGATGTATCCCTGCCCAAGATCATACAGGCATTGGTGGAGCAGGACCCCGGAGGCAGCTAATGGAGACTCTACGAATCCTTTGGGCCCCAAATGAAGAGTTCCCACGACTGCTGAAAGCTGGCGGCACACGGTGGGCAATTGGTACCGTGTCGCTGCTGGCCTTCCTGAACCTCATCACCACCCTGATCAATCTCAACAGCGGCGTCCTGCAGCTGGAGCAACAATACTTCCCCGACGTGCCACGTGACGTTCTCCAGGCCACCCAGCAAGCAATGAAAGTGCTAACGCCTATAGCAGCCGCCACTTACCCATTCATCATCTGGCTGGTGCTCGGTGTCCTCATGTACCTTATTGGCAGAGCGTTCGGTGGCACGGGCAGGTTGTCATCCATGCTAGTGGTCTCGGGCGTATCCCAGCTTCCTCTCATCGTGGGGTTGGTGGCAGGCTCAGTTCTGGCGGCAGCCGCCTCCACCACATCCCCAGATAGCCCAGCAGCGGCCTTCCTGGGTTCACTGTCCTTCAGTCTGCTGATAGGGCAATTCATGTGGATGGCCTGGCTGGCAGTAACGGGCATCAGACACGTACACCAGCTGGATCCCAGGAAGAGCGTGGCATCCTGCGGACTATCTTGCCTTGGGTGTCTAGGCGTGTTTTTTATACTCATGTTCGTAGCAGCTATAATACTAAGTCTGGTTATAACTACAAGAGTAAGCTCATAAGAGGAGACCCTATTGGAGACACCCGCACAACCACAACCGCAACCTCAAACCAAGAAGAGATCATGGATACCTATAGTTGTGTTCCTGTCTGCACTGGCGGTAGCATGTGTAGCGTGTGTGGCCCTGGTGGCTCTGATGGGCCGATCGGTAGAAAGCACCGCCCAGTCCATACGTGAGGAGGCAGTGCAGGGCAACGGCGAGTGGAAGGTCGCCATCATCCCCGTGACAGGGACGATACAAGAAAGCGCAGGAGGGTTTACCACCTCCGCCGCTACGCCTGAATCACTGAAAGCTATGCTCGACCAGGCCGAAAACGACTCCAAGGTCAAGGCCGTCATCCTCGAAGTGGACTCTCCCGGTGGAGAGGTCGTGGCCAGCGATGAGATGTACAGGGAGATCCTGGACTTCAAGCAGAGAACACACAAGCCTGTGGTGGTGCGTATGGTCAGCACAGCCGCCTCAGGGGCATACTACATCTCGATGGCTGCGGATAAGATAGTTGCCAACCCCATGACTCTCACGGGCTCGCTGGGTGTCATCATGGAGTACATGAACTTCTCCAAGGCCGCGGATAAAGTGGGCATAAAGCAGGTAGTGATTCGCAGCGGAGAGTTTAAGGATATAGGCAACCCCTTCAGGGAGCCGACCACGGAGGAGAGGCGGATCCTGCAGCAACTCGTCGATGAAGCGTACAACCAGTTCGTCAGCGTGATCTCCAAAGGTCGCAAGATGTCAGTCTCCAGAGTCAGGCAGCTAGCCGACGGCCGAGTATACTCCGGGCAACAGGCCAAACAGCTAGGGTTGGTGGATGAGCTGGGCAACCTGGATAAGGCCGTACAGGTAGCGGAACAGCTCGCAGGTATAAAGAACGCTCAAGTAGTCAGATATCGTCACTCGGTGTCCCTGTTCTCGCTGCTTAGCAGCAGGCTACAGGTTTCTACTGAGCCCGACGCCA
>JBHORE010000017.1:0-8263 GCA_042408415.1 Thermobaculum sp. | reverse complement strand
GAACGTGCTCGTTGAGCAGCTATTCAACTACCCAGGAGTGGGCAACCTGTTCGTCCAGGCCACTGCCCAGCTCGACTACAACACGATGATGGGGGTAGTGATCCTGGCTATATTTGGGGTGCTCACCGCCAACCTCATACTGGACCTGCTGCTGCCGGCGATAGACCCCAGAGTGAAGTACTGGAGGTAGAGAGATGCGCGGTGTGAGGGCGATATGGAACAGCAGCAACAAGCTCAAGATAGGGCTGCTGATCATCCTGTTCTTCGTGGTCGTGGCAGTGCTCAACGAGCCCATCGTGCGCATGATAGGCCGAGGTAAGGACCCGATAGAGACCGCGGCCTACATGCCCTGGCAGCTACCTAACAGGACGAACTGGCTGGGTACAGATCGCTACGGCCGCGACATCCTGGCGCTTGCAGTCAAGGGTCTGGCGGCATCGCTGCAGGTGGGCGTGGTGGCGGGCCTGATCTCGACTTTCATAGGGGTGCTGGTGGCGTTCCTTGCGGGCTACAAAGGAGGTAGAGTGGACAGCATCCTCTCGGGGGTGGCGGACATGTTCCTGGTGGTGCCCAGCCTTCCCATCCTGATAGTGCTATCGGCCTACGTGACCAACCTCAACCTGTTCACTATAGGCCTGATCCTGGCGATATTCAGCTGGGCGCTGGCAGCGCGCGTCATCCGCTCGCAGGTGCTCAGCCTGCGCACCAGGCCCTACGTGGAGCTGGCGAAGGTCAACAACATGGGTGATCTGGAGATCATCTTCCAAGAGCTCGTGCCCAACCTGTTGCCGTTCATCGCCGTGGGCTTCGCCAACGCAGTGCTCGGCTCGATCTTCGCCCTGGTTGGGCTGGAGGTGATAGGTCTGGGTCCCAGCAACGTCATAGACCTGGGGCTAATGCTCAACTGGGCGATAGGCTGGGGCACGCTGAGCCTGGGGATGTGGCCACTGTTCGTCACCCCCATCTTCATCCTTGGCATGCTGTTCTTCGCGGTGAATTTGATCAACATAGGGCTTGAGGAGACGTACAACCCGCGCCTGCGTAAGGTGGCGGGAGCTTAGAGGGAGAGGTAGTTTGCATGACGCAGGAATCCATAGCTAGAGAACGGATCAGCAGCGCGGAGGGTAAGCCGCTGCTGGAGGTGCGTGACCTGCGGGTCTATTACCGCACCGTCGCAGGGATCTCCAAAGCGGTGGATGGAGTGGACCTGGAGGTGCGCAGGGGCGAGATCCTGGGGATAGCAGGCGAGTCGGGCTCGGGCAAGAGCACGCTCACCACCGCCTTGCTGAGGCTCACCAAGCCTCCTGGCTTCATAGCTGGCGGCAGCGTGATCTTCCATCCCAGAGAAGGGGCTCCGGTGGACCTCATGAAGCTGAGTGATGCGCAGGTAAGGGAGTACCGTTGGCGTAACCTCTCCTACCTGCCGCAGGGCTCTATGAACTCGCTCAACCCGGTGATGAAGATCGAGGACCAGTTCGTTGACGTCATCACCCAGCATAGTGACATTCCCGACAGGAAGGCCAGGGAGATGGTGCCAAGCCTGCTGGAGCAGGTGGGATTGGATCCCCATGTGGCGCGCATGTATCCCCACGAGCTCTCGGGCGGCATGAAACAGAGGGTGATCATCGCGATGTCGGTGGCGCTCAACTCGGACCTCGTGGTCGCCGACGAGCCCACCACGGCGCTCGATGTGCACATCCAGCGGGTGGTGATCCAGACGCTGGCATCGCTGCGCGACGAGTTCGGCATGACGGTGATCCTGGTGACACATGACATGGCCGTGCACGCCGAGCTGGCCGATAGGGTCGCCGTGATGTACGCAGGCAAGATCGTGGAGGTCAGCGACGTCCACCAGATATTCAAGGACCCCAAGCATCCTTACACCCAAGGGCTCATCGCCTCGATTCCCAAGATCGGTGGTGAGAGAAAGAGGCTCACGGGCATAGGAGGTAACGCCCCCAGTCCTCTGGCCTGGCCCAGCGGCTGCCGCTTTCATCCTAGATGTCCCTACGTTATGGACGTATGCCGACACCAGGAGCCGCCGTTGTTGCCCCTGGTGAACGGCCACAAGGTGCCGCCGGTAGTGGCCTGCCACTTGTACAACGAGCAGCAAGTGACTGGAGGTAAGCATGAGGCAAGAGCATGAACACAAGATCGAGGTGCAGCACGTGACCCAGGAGTTCCGTGGGGCGGCCTTTCGCTCCACGGGCGGCAAGCTCGTTGCGGTCAACGATGTGACCTTCTCGCTCACAGATAACCCTCCACAGATCATCAACCTTGTGGGGCAGAGCGGCAGCGGCAAGAGCACTCTGGCTCGCATCATCTTAGGTCTTCAGAAACCCACTAGCGGGACAGTGCTGTTCAACGGCAAGGACGTGTACGGCATGGGACGTAAAGATCGAGCGGAGTTCCTGCGCATGGTACAGCCCGTCTTTCAGGATCCTTACGGTATCTTCAACCCTTTCTACAGAGTGGACAGGGTGCTGTGGAAGCCCATCAAGAAGTTCGGGCTTGCCAAGAACAGGTCGCAGGGACTGGAGATCATAGAGAGGTCGCTGCGAGCGGTGGATCTGCGTCCGGAGGATGTTCTTGGGCGTTATCCCCACCAGCTGTCGGGGGGGCAGCGTCAGAGGGTGATGCTTGCACGCGTGCATATGCTGCAGCCGCGCTTCATCATCGCCGACGAACCTGTGTCGATGCTCGACGCGGCGGTGCGGGTGTCCTTCCTCAACCTGCTGATAGATTTCCGGGATAAGTACGGGATGACCACACTGTTCATCACCCATGACTTGTCGACCTCTTACTACGTCGGTGGCGAGATCATGGTGATGCACAAGGGCAGCATAGTCGAGAGCGGCAGGGTGGACGACGTGCTGCTACGCCCCCAGCACCCGTACACTCGTACGCTGCTGGCCTCTGTGCCGGTACCCGATCCCGATGCTCGCTGGCGGGACAAGGCAGCGGTGGCGATCGAAGAGGAGGAGGTGGTGGTCGAATCTCCCAATATTGAGGCACCGAACCCGTGACAAGCACGGGGCACCACAGGGTTGGTGCACAAAAATATGAAGGAGATGAGTTATGCCTTATGAAATGACGCGCCGAAGGTTCTTGCAGGTAGGTGGAGCAGCGGGGGCTGGGCTCCTGGCGCTCTCCGTGGGAGGTCAAGGCCCGGTTATGGCCCATGACCGACGCCATGGTCCTTGGGTTAGGTCCAGGGAACTACCAAGCTTCAAGCGGCCGCATCATCTTGACTATATCGATGCTACCGATCTTGATCCCGACGTGCAGCTGGTGCTCACCACTCTACAGGGTGCGGTGGCTCAGGAAAGGCCGGCGATCTACGTATGGTTTCCCACAAACGAGCCCAACCACGCATGGATCGATACGCTGGGTGTGCCCTACACGGAGTACACCGATCCCTGGGAGATAATCCACAGGCACAGCTCAAAGGCCCGAGGGGTAATAGTATACGATCCGGATATGATGGATACCATCAACGTGGCGACTACGCTGGCCGGGTTGCGCCGTGCCGTGGTTGCCTCTCCTCAGCTGGCGCAGGTGCTCTCTGGAGAGCCCTACAACCTACCGATCATCGACGATCTGAGAGGGAGGTTTGCCAGCAGGATAGAAGCCTATGAGTGGCAGTACGAGCACCTCTGGCCGCACTGCAACCACGACGTGCTAACAGGTATAAGTCCTTCTCAGAAGAAGAGCCTGCCGCCTGGCATTCCTCCCTACTACACGACCCTGGCGCAGGTAGGTGGGCACGTGCACGACTCATCCAACCGGGGTGTGTACGAGTTTGACCTCACGCCCTTCCTGGGAGGTGAAGCAGTATACCTACGCTTCGACGATGCCTTCACGGACGATGGCTGGGGCCCTTCGGTCCAGCACGTCACGGTCGTTGCCGACGGGCAAACGATCGCCGACTTCGAACCCTTCACCGACGCCGAGGCCGAGTACCTGTACGACTCCGATGGCTCCTCGCGCGATGGTAGCCACCGCTTTGCGGACGGTACCCGCTACTTCGTGTACCGATTCGTACCGCCACAAGGCACCACATCGCTCACTGCGCGCGTGGAGATGTGGAACGAGTACAAGGTGTCTGCCACGAGCACCACTCCACCCACTTCGGATGAGCTACTGCCTTTCCCGCGGTTCAGGGACTACATAGTAGCTGCGCGCACGATGGTGTTCTGGCTCGACCCGAACGTCGAGGCTGAAAGAGAGCTGTTCGTGAGGATCATGAACGACGTCAAACCCTACACGCCCTATATGGGGTGGTTTGCGCAGGACGTTGCTGGTGAGTTCAGCGGCACGCAGCTTTGCTCTGAGCACAGCGTGTATGTGCTGGCCGCGGACTTCTTCGACAACGGCACGGTGTTTGGTGGCGTGCAGGCCCCTATGCCTCCTCGTCGTGCTCCTGCCAGACCTAAGCTTGCAAACAAGATCTACGTCGCGCTCGTGATGTCTGAGGGAGATAACATCCAGTACGACCAGCACAGGATGCGACAGCTCTGGGATGATCCCAACAGGGGCAAGATCCCCATCAACTGGACTGTAAACCCAATACTAGTTGAGGCCGCGCCGACGATCATTGGCTATTACCTGTGCACGGCCACCGATAACGATCTCCTTATGGCTGGGCCCTCTGGTGCGGGCTACATCAACCCCACTCCCTGGCCTGATGATACCTTTCATATATATACGCACGCCACTTATAGGTACATGCATCGTCTGGGGATGAACACCGTGTACGTGCTCAACAGGGTGAACGGGGCGTCGGTGGAGCTGTCAGCATCCGAACGACGAGCATACATCGAGGATGTGAGGCCCGAGGGTATCATGCTCAACTGGGAACCACACACGGCGATGCGGCTACTCGATGGCACCACACCCCAGGGCACGGTCCGCGGCACGGGGAATGCTGCAGATGTGCTGCAGGCTATTCGGGAGGAATCCGCAGGGTGGGATGGTACATCCCCGCTGTTCCTCTCGATCGGGGTGCTAGCCTGGAACGTCACCCCGACGGATCTGGTCAACACCCTCTCGGCGCTTGGACCCGAGTACGAGATCGTGCGGGCGGATCACTTCTTCGAGCTCGCCAGGCAGTACTACAAGCGTAGATAACACTATCCCCTCCTGCATCTTTCTTGGTGCGAGGGCCGGGGCATATCGCCCCGGCCCTATCTACTTAATGTCCTCTTAATCTTTGGGGTCTATAAAGGCACTGTGTGTTTAGCAAATTCAGATGCTGTTTATCACTGCTTCAGGTTATCTTAATCTCCCCATTAATATCGGCCTGTAAATTGGGTGTGGGTAAAGGGAGGCGAATCTCCCAAGCAGAAATTACGTATGGAGGTAATATGTTAGCTGGTTTGTATAGACGTCTTTCTCTAATCGGTGTGGTGTTGAGCTTCATTGTTCTTTTCACTGCGGCTTGTGGTTCCCAGAACAGTACTCCAACGCAAGGAACCAGTAGTCCAAGTCCCTCGGCGAGTGCGGGAGCAAGCAGCCCAAGCCCTTCCGCTGCAAGCCCTTCTCCCAGCGCCTCGGCTAGTAGTCCTAGCCCTAGCCCCACGCAAGCAGCTGCTAGTCCTTCGGCCTCTCCCACCGCGGCTGCTAGTCCTTCGGCCTCTCCTGCTGCCAGCCCGACCCCGGAGATGATGCCGACTCCAACGGAGTCTTCGGGTTCTGGCGGGGTCAGCGGGAACGTGTCGCTCACCGGTGCGGGCTCGACCTTCGTCGCTCCGTTCTTCTCCAACGCCTTCCAGGAGTACTCCAAGCAGCATCCCAACATCAAGGTGAACTACCAAGCGATCGGTAGCGGTGGCGGCATCGAGCAGTTCACCGCGCAGACCGTCGATTTCGCGGCCAGCGACGTGCCCATGAACGAGGACGAGCTTGCCGCTGCCAAGCAGGCCAACGGTGAGGTGGTGGAGTTTCCTGTGGCCCTGGGTGCCATCGCGATCGCGTACAACGTCCCAGGAGTGGACAAAGGCCTCAAGCTCACGCAGGACGCTCTTGCGGGCATATTCCTAGGCAAGATCACCAAGTGGAACGATCCCGAGATAGCCAAGGCCAACCCAGGCGTCAAGCTCCCCGATCGGGACATCGTGGTGGTGCATCGATCCGATAGTAGCGGTTCGACCTATATATTCACCGACTATCTCTCGCACATCAGCAAGGAGTGGAAGGATGGCCCCGGCACCAGCAAGGAGGTCGATTGGCCTGTAGGTTTGGGTGCCCAGGGCAGCTCAGGTGTGGCCTCGCAGATCCGCAACACTCCGGGCTCTATTGGCTACGTTGAGCTGGCGTACGTGCTGGAGAGCAAGATGGACTACGCCTACCTGCAGAACAAGGCAGGCAAGTTCGTGGAGCCCACGCTAGCTGCCGCCACTGCCGCTGCCGGCCAGTTCCCGAAGGTTAGCCCAGAGAACTTCTCGATCGTCAACGCTCCGGGCGCTAAGAGCTACCCGATAGCTGGTTACACCTGGGCAATAGTATGGAAGCAGTACTCGGACTCCAACAAGGCCGGTGCCATCAAGGAGCTGATGAACTGGATCGTGACCGATGCTCAGGAGTCTGTGGCCAAGAAGCTCAACTATGCGCCGCTGCCACAGAGCGCACAGCAGCTGGCACAACAGAACCTAGGGCAGGTCAAGTAGAGTACATGAAGTGCTCCAGCGGGAAGTACGTCCTAGGACGTACTTCCCGTGCTGTATTTGAGGAGGTAATGGAGTGGCTGTAGGGATACGTGAAGATGTGAGGGGTATCACTAGGTCTAGGAACCTTAGGTTATCAGGGGATTTCATCTTCAGCGCGATCGTCTTCTTAGCAGCGCTGACCATCTTGATAATTACCTTGTTGTTCATCCTGGAACTGGCCAGGCAGGCCTATCCTGCATTTGCCCGCTATGGTTGGGGGTTCCTTCTGGGCACGGAGTGGAGCCGTACTCGCAAGGAGTTCGGGGCTCTGCCCTTCATCTACGGCACGGTGGTGAGCTCAGCAATAGCCCTCATAATAGGGGGCATAGTTGGTATAGGTATGGCGGTGTTTCTAACGGAGCTGGCTCCCAAGTGGCTGAGAACACCTCTGGCCTACATAGCTGAGCTTCTAGCAGCTATCCCCAGCGTCGTGTACGGCTTCTGGGGGCTGCAGGTGGTGGTACCGTGGATGGCACACACGGTGCAGCCCAAACTAGGGGATGCGCTTGGATTCCTCCCGCTCTTCGATGGAGCTCCTTATGGGGTGGGCATGCTGACGGCCGGCATTGTGCTGGGCGTGATGATCCTCCCCACGGTGGCTGCGGTCTCCAAGGATGTCATCTCTGCGGTGCCACAAGCCCAGCGTGAGGGTATGCTAGCTTTGGGTGCGACCAGATGGGAGACCATATATAGGGTAGTGTTGCCCTACGCAAGGTCGGGCATAGTGGGAGCGTTGATCCTAGGGCTGGGGCGTGCCTTCGGCGAGACGATAGCTACCACCATGCTGATCGGGAACAACCCCCAGATCAAGGCCTCGTTGTTTGCGCCTGCTTCCACGATGGCCTCCATCATAGCCAGCCAGTTCAATGAATCGACTGGGGCGCTGCGGGCCTCGCTCGTGGCCATAGCTCTCTTGCTGTTCATGATCACTCTGCTGGTGAACATGGGTGCACAGGTGCTGATCCACAGCATGAACAGGTCAAGGGGGATGTAGATGGTGTTCAAGTTATCTTTCAGGCGCAGGCTAACAGATTCGATGGCCAGGGGCTTGATCTGCCTGTCTGCAATGTTGGCTATACTCCCCCTGGTGTTGATATTGCTCTACCTCGGGATCAGGGGTATCCCAGCTTTGAGCTGGGAGTTCTTTACTCAGAACCCACAACCCTTGGGGTCTCCAGGGGGCGGTATGTTGAACGGCATAGTCGGCACGCTCATCATCGTGGGGATGGCCTCTTTGATGGCGGTGCCCTTAGGAGTGCTCACGGGTATTTACTTGGGGGAGTACGGCACGGGAGCTTTTGCACGTGCCGTGCGCTTTCTGAGCGACAGCCTGGCTGGTATACCATCCATCGCGGCTGGTATCTTTGCCTACTCCTTGATCGTAACCGCCATGGGGCATTTCTCAGCCTTTGCGGGCAGCGTGGCCCTGTCGATCCTGATCCTCCCGGTCGGAGTCAGGACCACCGAGGACGCGCTGAGGATGGTGCCGATGGATATCAGGGAGGCCGCGTATGCCCTAGGCATCGCTAGATGGCGAAGCGTGCTGCGAGTGGTGC
>JBHORE010000016.1:0-4804 GCA_042408415.1 Thermobaculum sp. | reverse complement strand
ATAAAAGCCTCCAGGCCAGTCGGTACTCATCGCCGCTAATCCCTCTCGAAAGCACTGGGCTACTTCGTCATAATGGCAGTCTGGAGTTTGTGGTGGAGCAGCTCGGGTGTAAAGATTCTTCAGCAAAGTGATAGCCCATTTGGAAGCCTCAGTAGTAGCATTTGGTTCTGGTAGTTCAGGATTGGGGAAAAGATTACCTCCGGCCATTGCGGTCAACTCGAAAAAGTGGCCGAATAACCCAGATTCCTTCCCAGGGAAGACAAAGCCATAGAAATCTTCCTTTCTAAGCGCCACCGCAAGCTCGTACAATTCTTCCCATGTTCTAGGAGGGGTACTTATCATGTCCGATCTGTAGTGTAGTAACTTGACGTCAAGATTCCTGGGTATACCATAAAGCTCCCCATTAATTCGTGCTAACTCCAGGGTCATGGGATTGAACTTAGAGAGTTCATCTATAGACCATACATCATCCACCGGGGTAAGCCACTGCATCTGACTTGGAGCATACTTAGTGTGGGTGGATATCAGGTCGTAATCTGCAGTACCCTCACTAAACTCCCTAGCAATCGTCCTGTTAAGCTCCGGATGAATAAGGGTGGCTACTATCTCTACCTTGATGTTGTGAGCATCCTCGAACTCCTTAAGGCGTGTGTAAAGAGGATCATACATGGGCCCACCCACAAACAATACTCTCAAGGTCTGCATTTTCCCCCTCCAAACTTATCTCTAGATATATTCCCGCTAATTGGATTATCTTATTGATTGTCCGGTTTCTGGTCAAATTCTAAAACGGAGGCAATGCGTTGGAGAACCAGCAGACACTCCCCCTAAGGCCATTGGGTAGCACAGGATTACAGGTTACACCAATATGCGTAGGATGTGCTGAGCTAGGCAACATGCCGGAGACCTTTGCCTATTCTGTAGAAGAAGAAATAGCCCTACAAACCATTAGAGAAGCATTCAAAAGCCCAATAAATTTCATGGATACGGCTGCAGCCTATGGAGACGGTGAGAGCGAACGACGTATAGGAATCGTTATAAAAGAGATGGGTGGACTTCCACCAAACTACGTACTGGCAACCAAGGCAGATCGTAACCTACAGACAGGAGACTTTAGTGGAGAGCAGATCAAGAAATCTATAGAGAGAAGCCTAAACTTATTGGGACTGGACAGACTCCAGCTCGTATACCTGCACGATCCTGAGCACTCTACGTTCGAATACATAACGTCAAAAGGCGGAGCTGTTGATACCCTAGTAGCTTATAAAGATCAAGGCGTCATTGAACATATAGGTATAGCTGGCGGACCTATCGACATGATGATACGTTACGTAGAACTAGATGTGTTTGAAGCTGTAATAACTCACAACAGATATACTTTGATCAACAGAAGTGCTGAACCATTGATAGACCTTGCCTATAAGAAGGGGTTGGCAGTTGTAAACGCCGCTCCCTATGGCAGCGGTATACTTGCCAAAGGGCCAGATGCCTATCCTAGATACGCCTACCAGGAAGCCACTGACAAGATATTGAATAGAGTAAGAGTTATAGATGAAGTTTGTAAGAGGTATGACGTACCAATAGCTGCTGTGGCTCTTCACTTCTCCCTAAGAGATCCAAGAATAACATCTACCATCGTTGGCATGAGCAAGCCCGAAAGAATCAGGCAAACTATAGACCTAGTAAACACTCATGTGCCTGCAGAGGTCTGGGAAGAACTTGAATCTCTGGAGTATGATACGGAGGATCCTGAGGCAAATAGATGGAAGTAATCTCATACAGGGTACCTAAAATTTGTAAATCAAATATCGAGAAAGGTGGAATATGATGAACAATCGGATATCCTGCCATCTCATCACTTGGGGCAATGACCTGCTAAAGGGCATGAAGGAGGCCTCAGAGTTGGGGTTTCAAGCATGCGAGACCTTCACACACCAGGCGCTGGAATATGAAAATAGGGTCGAGGAATTTAGGGAGCTGTTAGCATCATACGACCTGGAGCTCTCTGCCCTATATGGGGGAGGCAGATTCAGCGATCCATCCAAAGAAGAAGATGTTATTGCGTATAACACTCGAGTAGCTCAGTTTCTCTCAAAGCTGGGAGTCGACCGTATTGTGTTTGGCCCGGGAGGCCCTAGGGAAGGCAAGACTAGCCCTGAAGGACTGAAGCAAATGGCAAAGACAATTAACGAAGCTGCCAAGAGAACGTACGACTTAGGGGTGCTTGCATGTGTGCACCCTCATTTAGGCACTGAGCTTCAGGACGAAGATGAGCTCGATGCCGTAATGGAGATGACAGACGATAGATACGTCTTCTTCTGTCCTGACACAGCTCACCTGACAGCCGCGGGTATGAATGCTGCAGAGATCATAAGAAGATACGGGAGCAGGATGAGATACATGCATCTTAAGGACCTGACACCAGAGAATCCTGACCCGAGCGTATTCACAGCTTTCTCTGGGACAGAGGCCTTGCCTATATTTTGTGAGCTAGGGCTTGGGAAGATCGATTTTGTCCCCATAATGCAGGCGCTGCAGGACGTAGGATACGACGGATGGCTCACTGTAGAGATCGACCAGTCGACCAGTACTCCCTACCAGAGTCTGAAGCAGTGTAGAGACTTCGTGCAAGATAAACTCGGAATATCTATAAGGTATAGGTGATCGATATGAGCTTCAAGATAGGCATAGTAGGTTGTGGCAGGATCGTAGAGGAGGGACACGCACCAGCACTAAGTAAGATGAGGCATATTGCTGAAGTGATAGCTCTGGCGGATCCTAGCCCGGAGAGACGAACAACCATAGAACGCACCCTCAACTATAAAGTAGGCGGGCAGTACGAATCTTGGAAAGATTTATTGGAGAACACGCCAAATCTGGATGCGGTACTTATAGCCCTACCGCATCACCTCCATGAACCGGCTATCACAGATGCAGCTAAATTTGGTGTGAATGTGATATCTGAGAAACCCTTGGCTGCTACGCTGGAAGAGGTTGATCGCATAGGAGCAGTCATAAAGGAACATAACGTAAAGTTGGCAATTATCCATAATTACACCTACAGTCGCCCCATGAGGTATGCGCTGAGGGCAATTCAGGAAGGCCGTGTAGGAGAGGTTTTTCTTGTGAGGAGCGAGGGCCTTGCTGGCAGTCACTACAAGGGCAAGGACCCTTCTAACCCCGACTGGAGAACGCAGTCCACAAGAGGTGGTGGTGGCGTCCTCCTGGACAATGGCTACCATAACATGTACGTGGCAGAAGCAGAAGCTCAGAGCCCGGTAATAAAGGTCTACGCAAGAGTTGGGCGTTATGTACGAGAGCAAGATGTGGACGATCTTGCTGTGGTGGTACTCACACATGAGAACGGGGCTACTACCATAGTTGAAGTGGCCTGGGCGGTCAATGGAGGTGGAGCATTTGTCCATGAAGTACATGGAAAGCTCGGCAGTATAAGATTCAAGATCGAAGCACCATTTGTCGAGATATATGAAAACAAGATAGGGCAATGGCTTCCTCTAAGCTATGATGACGATAACTTCCAAGAGGGCTTCCTAGGAGTACTTCAAGATATCTTCGAAGCATGGGCACGAGGCGTTGATGCTCCCACAAACCTAGCCAAGGCAAGGCATAATCTAGCTATCCTTAGGGCTGCATACCTATCTGCTCAACAGGGAACTGTTGTAGATCTCAAAGACGTAGAGAGTTAGAACTTCTTAGGATGGCTGGGAGATAAATGTCAAATCTCCCAGCCATCTTGGGCATATAGCAAGATTCGCCTCTATCAAACTATTAAAGTTTATCATAAATCGATTTATAATATCCCCACGATTGTGTCGCATCTCGTAAGGTTTGCCATAATTAGCAGATAAGATATACAAAATTTATGTTAGATGATAAAATAACGGCCAAAATCAGCTACAGCTTGATGCCTGGGACTATTAGAAGATGAAAGGGGAGCTATGTTCAAGGGAGCAGGAAAGAGCCTGAGAGTAGCTATTTATCTTACAGCGTTCTCAATATTCTGTTTCGTTTTATCTGGATGTAGTGTTCCGGGAGTCGCGCAAGTACCACCTACTCCGACCCCGCTACCTCCACAGCCAGAGGTCGAGAAACCAATCTACACCGTCAAGCGAGGAGATATAGTCGAGCTTCTTAGGCTTACTGGCAGGGTCTCAGCAGTAAACGAGAAGGATCTACAGTTTACGAAGTCGGGCAACGTACTGAAAGTCAACGTTGAAGTAGGAGACAAAGTACGTAAGGGACAGCTACTTGCGGAGCTAGACCAGTCGGACCTTGTAAAGCAACTGGAGCAAGCACAGCTTGAGTTGGATCAAGCAAACCTAGCACTACAACAGTATCAAAATCAACACCAGACGGACGTAGCTCTGGCCGAGCTAGACCTACAAGAGGCACAACTTAAGCTGGACGCAGCTACAAATGAGCTAGACAGAAAACTTGCTGAGATAGCCGTAAAGAGAGCACAAATCAAGCTAGATCAGATAAAGAAAGCTACCAACGAGGAGCTTCAAAAGCAGGTAGCTCAGGCCAGGTTAAACTACGAAAGGATAAAAGACCAAATAGATGCCGGAAGGATCTATGCTCCCTTCAACGGTGTTGTCGAGATCGTGAATATAAAGCCAGGAGATCCCGTGCAGCCATTTCAGTCAGTCATGACCATAATGGACCCTGGGGAGAAGGAGATACGAGTAGACAACACTACTAGCGCTGAGCTCTCTCAGCTTAGTCCCCACCAGAAGGTACAGATAAGGTTTCTACGCTATTCTGACAAAGTAGTAAGTGGTGA
>JBHORE010000015.1:0-34160 GCA_042408415.1 Thermobaculum sp. | reverse complement strand
AGATCGTGCCCTCTGATCGCCAGCAGCCCGGCAGCTATGGCCATAGGAGCCACGATCAGGAGCGACACTATCTCGCCGCCCACCAGTTGTGTCTCCGCACTGGCTGATACCCGGAACCTGATCACCTCCAGGACGAGCGGTCCCAGCAGCGAGCTGGCCGCCACACATGTGCCCAGCAGGATCAGCCCGAGCCCCCACATACGTTCACTCTTCATTCCCTTACCCATCTCTTGTCTCCTCTCGCTCTCCCTCAATAGTACATCCACCGCCTCTGATGCGGACCGCGACGTGGGGTGGTTGGTAGAACATAAGCGGGTAGTATGGCGGCTACCCCAAAAGGTGACGTTAGCTGGACTCATGCTCTGGTCGCCGTACTAACTGGTCCCGGGGTGGACGATCCATGGCTGGAGGCAGGAGGTAGCGCCACAACGCATCACTCCGACGATGACGTACTCGCAAAGAGTGCCGCGGACGTCGCCCCAAAGACGTACACCATGACCCACCGGCAAACCAACCAGGTCAGGAGGCAGGGCGATCCGGGTGACTGCGAGGTCGGGATCCCATCATGGGGCTGCGCAGCCCCGGCTAGGGGGCCGTGCCCAAAGGAGCCACCCCAAGGTGTGGGACGAAACCACCTGTTGGGGTGTTGTCCCTCTGGGATCGCCCTGCGTACACTTGGGCTAGCAGATGTGGGATAACCCACATCCAGACCACAGATGAAGGAGGTAACGCTATGCGTGACGGCAAGCAGAACTTGATGTGGGGGGCGTTGGTAGCCGCCATCATAGGAGGCCTGCTGCTCTACTACAGCGGCTTGAGGGGGGCCGATCAGGCGTTGGCGTTCGCGGCGCTGGTGGTCGGTCTGATCCTCTTCATAGCCACTACCTGGGTGCTAGCAAGCGCCTACAAGCCGGGGGACTACACGCCCAGCCCTGACGACCTTCCCCATCGCGAATGGAGGTGGTACCAGTTCCTCCGCCACGGGTACAACGCGGCGGTGCTGCTCCTGCCCATCCGCATCTACCTGGGCTACCTCTGGCTCTCATCCGGATGGGAGAAAGTGACAAGTCCTGCATGGACCGGTAGTCAGGCTGGAGTAGCTCTGCGGGGGTTCGTGCAAGGAGCGCTCGCTCAGACCAGCGGCGAGCACCCTAACGTCCAAGGTTGGTATGCCTGGTTCCTGCGGGAGCTGGTGCTGCCCAACGCCACACTGTTCAGCTACCTGGTGGCGTGGGGAGAGGTGCTGGTGGGCATCGCGCTGATCCTTGGGGTGCTCACGGGGATAGCGGCCTTCTTCGGCGGGTTTATGAACGCCAACTTCCTGTTGGCGGGCGCGGTCTCTACCAACCCCATCATGCTCGCGCTAGAGCTGGTGCTGATCATAGGCTGGCGGCCTGCCGGCTGGTGGGGGTTGGACCGCTGGATCATTCCACGCATCCAACCATTGTGGGGCGAGGGCCGGGCCACGAGTGCGCGAGCCCGAGAGGCAACCTAACCGTACAGTCGCCTTCCCAGTTCGTACTCATAGGGGTGGTGCGATCGCACCACCCCTATGAGTATATGCGGCCGGAGATGCGCCGCACGCCCGCTTGGCTCTCGAGACCCAAGAATCAGGGGTATGGCTCCGCGTGGAGCCATACCTTATGTGCTGCTCAGGACCGCCACAAGGGCGCCCGTGGCGTAAGCCACTGCAGACGCGGCAGCGCCTATGAGGAGCATCTCCAGCCCACTCCGCCACCACGACTTATGGGTTACCCAGCTACGTGCGGCCCCAAACGCGAACATGGTGGTCAGCGCGAGCGCTGCTGTGAGCGCGAAGCGATGAGTAGGAGCCGCCGGCGCCAGGAAGGCGATTAGCGGGAGGCCACCCACTACAACGAAGGCTCCAAACGTTGCCAAAGCATGCCGCAAAGGCGAGCGGCCGGGAATCGGACGGCCGCTCGCCTCCAGTGTGGCCGACTCCGAGCGGATGGCGAGGTAGCTGCTCGCACCCATCGAGAAGCCATCAGCAAGCAGGTTGGCCACCCCTAGTATCAGGACCACATAGGGTGGGAGATCGGCCCCAGCGGAGCCGGCTACGACGGCAAAGGTGGTGACGACGCCGTCGTTGGCTCCGTACACCAGATCCCCGATGTAGCGGGAGGCCGCGTCGCGCACCGTCTCGCGCAGCTCACCGGGACTAGCCATGCGGAGCTTCCTCCCGAGTGAGGTCTTTGTCCGACAAACCGTAAACGGCCTCCGCTCTCAGACAATGCCTCACAGCTAAGGAGCCTCCCTAGAAGGGCATATCAGGACCGGACCAGGTGCAGCGTGCAACACCTTGATCGAGGTGCTGCCAAGGTCGGGAGGCTGGGCAGCACCCAGTCCCCTGCGGCCCACAGCGAGGAGCGCCCGCCCCGATAACTCCTCGGAGGCTCGCACCAGCACCTCCGCCGCGTCGCCCGCCTCCAGCCGGATCTCAGGCCTACGGCCAGCCACTCCCTGTAGGTCGAAAGCCCGATCGTTGAGGTGCCGCAGCGCGAGCCTCAGAATCTCCTCCCACGCCGGAGGCATATCTGCCTCGCCCCCAGGTGGCTGGGGATAGGCCCACAGCAACGTCGCACTGACTGAGTAGAGCTTGGCAAGCTCGCAGGCGATCTCGGCGGCCCTCTCAGCCTCGGGGGAGAAATCCTCCCCCACCACAACCCACCGAGGCGGCCAGGCCGCCTCCCCACCGCGCATGACTAGCACGGGGCACGGAGCGTGCCGCACAACCCCTTCGGATACGCTGCCCAGCACCAACCGCTGGAGACGGCCAAGCCCGCGGCTGCCCATCGCCACAAGCCCCGCCGACAGGTCGAGCGCGAGCTTAACAATCTCCTGAGATGGTCTGCCCTCCACGAAGTGGATATCTGCTACGGGAGTACCGCACCGCTCCACCTCCCGTGCCTCTCCCAGCAGTAGCTCCCAAGAGCTCTCCTCCGCCCCCTCGAACCCGGTGTCCACCCCAAAGGGGTGCGTCGCCAGGCGCTTGGGCCTCTCAACGTGGATCAGATGCAGCTTGGACCCTGTCCTGCTGGCCAGATCCGCGGTTGCCAGCATGGCGAGCCTGGAGTCGGGAGAGCCGTCCGTGGCCAGTAGGATAGTTGTTGGGAAGAAACTCATGCTGGATACCTCCTTAGAGGAAACGTGCGCTATTCTTCCGGGGATAGCAGCTTCCGCTCCAGATCCTGTAGGATATTACGAGCATCCTCTTCGCCGTCCGGGATAGCTTGGGACAACGCTCTGAGCGCCGCCCATACGAGTACACGCTCAGAACCGTCAAGCTCCAATCGGCAGTCGGAGCTTGGTAGATACAGATAGTTGGTCCACCCGAACCTACGGGGCCGTACCAGGAGCAGCGGCATAGTACCGTTCTCGACGAGCCGAGACGGCACACTCCCAGTCGGCAGCCAGTCTCGTCCGATGCGGCTGTGCGTGGCCATCACTACCAGCGCCGCATCTCTGTGATGATAGACCTCACTTATGACCTCGGCCGGCGGTCCAGGGCGCACCTCTATCCGAGCTCTGTAGCCCTCCAAGGCTAGATGGAGCCGAAGCTGCGCCAGGTAGCTTAGCGCCTCGATTCTGCCAAGCACCATCTGCCGCCGCGATACATCCTCCCGTCGAGGGTAGGCTGTTGACAGCCATAGCTCAGCCCACAACCGATCTGCCAGGGACTTGGCCACAACCAATGCCTCTTCGGCAGCCAGCGAGCCGTCCAAAGGCACGAGGATCCCGGGGTGCCTTTGGGCCAACAACGCTACGGATTTCGAGGGATCGGTGGGCACCAGCAGCACGGGCACCTGGGCACGCGATAGCACCTCGCTAGCGACTCGGCCGTACGCGGCCGGACCCGTGCGCCCCATCCCATGGGCGGTCATAACGATCAGGTCCGCCTGGTGCAGTCTCGCCTCCTCCAGAATCCACGCTGCCGCCCTCCCACACCGTGCTATGCCCCGGGCTGGGACCCCACGTCGGGATACCTCCTCCGCCAGCGCCCCCACGTACTTCCCCGCGGCGTGATGAGCCTCCTCATCTCTCGCGGTCAAGTACGCCTCGCGTCGATCGTCAAGCTCGGAAATCCTCAACAGCAGCAACTTCGCCTCTAGCCTAGAAGCCAGCACCTCGGCGTAGGCCAAGGCCTGCTCGGCCAGGCTGGAACCATCCAATGGCACCAGTAGAGTTCGCATCCCAACCACCTTCCTATCTAATGCTAATGATCTGAGTCATCGGTCAGCACACGCCTACGCTCTTCGTACTCCTCGCGATCGATCTCCCCGCGAGCATAGCGCTCGCGCAACGTGCGTAGCGCGGCGTCATCCTGCGGTCGGGATAGGGATCGGGCTAGCCCTACGGCTCCCAAGATCAGTGCTCCCCAGAAGAGGAGCATCAGTACCGCGCCCATGCCCCATCCCCAACCCCAGTTGTGCACCCAGCCTCCTCCCCACCCCATCATCGCGCCCATGCCCATCAAGGGCATAAGCAACAGCAGGGCAGTAGAACCAACTAGCACGTAGACCCATAACTTGGCATCATACCTATTCATAGTTCGCCTCCTTCGTTGACAGCGCTATGACCGCTGAGCCTCGCAAACTGCCGATATACTCTCTTCACCCAGGATCGTATGGCCTCCCAATCACGGAAGTCGCGCTCCTCCGACCGCGGCAGCCCAACCTGCTGCCGCGACATGAAAGGCACCATCCTGCCCGCAACCTCCCCGCCGAAGAGGCCAACGGCCACTGGCTGCACCAGCTGGCGCACATCCTCCAGCATCCGCATCGCCTCCTGACGGTGTTGCGCCGTATCCGTGCTCATAATCATGCTCAGGAGGAACATAGCAACGGGCTTCTTTGACAACTCGTCCTGATACACCCTTACAAACTCCGTGGCCTCGGGCAACCAGTGCATGTGGCGGACACCGCTGCCGATCAGCACGGCGTCGTACGGAGCTACCCTCCGCACCGCACCCACCGGCATAACGTCCACCTCAGCTCCTAGGCGCCTCAGCTCCTCCCTCATGAACTCCGCGACCTCCGCCGTCGATCCCAACCGGCTGGCGTACGCTATGAGCACCTTCATCACTGCACCTCCTATCGCGCCTAAGCCCAGGATAACGCGTGGGCTGCCTGGGCACCACACACCTGAGGGTGGTCTTAGCGAAGCAAGCCTTACCCCTTGGGGTAGTCCAGGTCACGCCCGCTGTGCAACCGATGGTATAATGATCGCACTGGTAAGCTCTGGGGAGGAGGGAGATGGGTATACATGCTCACAACCGTCACCTGGATGAGAGCATTCTCAGGCAGCTGCTGGAGATGGCGCCCGACGCGATCCTCACGGTCGACCGCGATGGTCTGATACTCTTCGCCAACTCGCAAACCGAGCAGCTCTTCGGATACCGCCGGGAGGAGCTGCTTGGGCAGACGATCGAGATCTTGCTGCCCGAGCAGCTGAGAGAGATCCACCAGCACCACCGCCAAGAGTACTACCGAGCGCCCCGCACTAGACCCATGGGGATAGGGCTGGAGCTCTGGGCAAGGCGCAAGGATGGCACGGAATTCCCTGTGGAGATCAGCCTCAGCCCGCTGGACACGGACCATGGCCTGCTCGTGTCGGCCGCGGTGCGCGACATCACCCCTCGTAAGAGGCTTGAGGATGGCTTGCGATTCCTTTCGGAGGCCAGCAGGTTGCTCGCGTCCGCCATCGACCGTGATACCTTGCTGCAGGTGACGGCCCGTTTGCCGGTGCCCGTGCTAGCCGACTGCTGCATCGTGGATGTGCTGAGTGGCGATGGCCGCCTCCAGAGGGTGGCGATCAGCCACAAGGACAGCGATCTGGAAGTGCGTCTCCAGGAGGCGCTGGGTGAGTACACAGCCGAGCCGGGCAGCGAACATCCCATATGGAGGGTGCTGCGCACCGGCCGCGCCTGCCTGTCATCCCAGCCTAACGACGCTTGGCTGGGGAGCTCTTCCAGACAACTGTGCCTGTTGGAGACACTCGCGCCGCGCTCGTACCTCTGCGTGCCGCTCTTGGCCGGAGATCGAGTGCTGGGCACCATACTGCTCCTCTCCAGTGAGCCCGACAGATACAAGGAGGAGGAGCTAGCACTGGGGGAGGAGCTCGGCCGACGCGCCGGCGTAGCTCTGGACAACGCCCGTCTCTATCAGGAGTTGCAGGATGCGATCAAGACCAGGAACGATTTCCTAGCTATGATCACTCACGACCTCAAGACCCCCCTGGCTGCCGCCAGTACGTACCTCCAGGCCCTGAGGCTGCGGCTCGCCTCCAGTGGCCAGGACGAGGATCCAGGCATCGAGGCCATACTGGGCAATATAGAGCGTGTCATCCACCAGATGGCCGATCAGATCCAAGAGCTCTTGGACATAGCCCGACTGCAGAGCAGCCAGAAACTGGAGCTTGTGCGGCGCCCGGTATCGTTGGCGGAGGTCGTCAGGAAGGTCGTCGAGGACTTCAGGAGGACTGCTCGAGGGCACCAGCTGCGGCTCAGAATCGACCAACCCGAACCCATCGGTATGTGGGATGCTGCCCGCCTGCAGCGGGTGGTTGCCAACTTGCTGTCCAACGCCATCAAGTACAGTCCTGAGGGGCAGGACGTAGAAATCAGCGTCCGCTTGGAAGGAGGCGCCAATAGCGGGATAGGCGTGTTGACGGTGCGGGACAACGGCATAGGCATACCTGCGACGGAGCTGTGGCGTGTGTTCGACCGCTTCTATCGGGCGAGCAACGTCAAGGGCACCACCGGGGGCACTGGGATGGGCCTGGCGAGCGCCAAGCAGATAGTTGAGCAACACGGCGGGACGATCGAGGTAGACAGCAAGGAGGGATCAGGCTCGACCTTCACGGTCAGGCTGCCCCTGCAGGGTTGAATTCTGCGGCCGACCCAGGTGCCGCGAGTACAACCAGCGCTTGACCAGCTCCGTCACGGACAGGTATGCAGCTACGAGACACGCCATGATCAGCAAGTAGCCGGCGGGCAACGGCACAAAGCCCAGCTTGCCAGCCAGGGAAGAGTAGGGCAGCGCCATGCCCAAGAGGACCACCGACGCGACCGTCGCCGCTAGTGGTTTGCTGGGCCGCGATGCGAGGGGGTTACCGAAGGTCCGGATTACAAGCACGACTAGGGTCTGGGTCGCTAGGGATTCCACGAACCAACCCGTGTGGAACATCCTCTCCGAAGAGTGGAACAGCTTGAGCAGGACGGCGAAGGTGAGTAGGTCGAAGCCCGAGCTCACGGGCCCCATGACCAACATGAATTCCTGGACCAAGCCCACATCCCACCGTCTGGGCTTGCGCACGAAGGTCGGATCCACGTTATCGGTGGGTATACTGACCTGCGCGAGATCGTACAGGAAGTTGTTCAGCAGCACCTGCGTGGGCAGCAGGGGCAGGAAGGGCAACAACAAGGCTGCCGCGGCCATGCTGACCACGTTCCCGAAGTTTGAGCTGGTGCCCATCAGGATGTACTTCATTACGTTGCCGAAGGCTCTGCGACCGTGCACGATCCCTTCGTGGAGAACTCGCAGGCTGCGCTCTGATAGCACGACGTCGGCCGCATCCTTGGCCACCTCTGTCCCCTTGGCGGCCGAGATCCCTACGTCGGCGTTCCGCAGGGCCGGAGCATCGTTGATGCCGTCCCCCAGGTAGCCCACCACGTGACCTCTGCCACGCAGCGCCAGGATGATGCGGCTCTTTTGGACGGGCGACACGCGGGCAAACACCTGGACATCCTCGGCGAGCCGTCCCAACCCGGCATCGTCGAGTGCATCCACCTGCGTCCCCAGGACGATGCGCGAGGCATCTATGCCCACGCTGGCACAGACGTGCTTGGCCACCAGCTCGCTATCCCCAGTGAGGATTTTGACCTTCACTCCGTCCGCTGCCAGTGTGGCGATCGAGCTCCCGGCATCGTCCAGCGGGGGATCGAGGAAGGCCAGGAACCCCGCTAGCACCAGCTCCGCCTCGGCTAGCTGAGTGGGCCGATCCGCCAGCCGGTAGGACACGGCCAACGTCCTGTAACCCAAAGCACCCAGGCGTTTCGGGACTGCTAGGCAGTGTTCCCGCACTGCCTCGTCCAGGGAGAGGACCTCACCGTCCATCTCGTAGCTGGAGCAGATGGGGAGCACGCTCTCCGGAGCCCCCTTCGTAACCAGCAGGTATCCTTCGCTGCCCTCCAACATCACCGACAATCTGCGCCGATCGAAGTCGAACGGCACCTCACCCAACTTGATGTAACTAGGGGCCGGGGACTTGACTTGGGCGAGGATGGCGGCATCCAGCGGATTGTCCGCTCCTGCAGAGTAGTAGCTATTGAGGAAGGCCAGCTCCAACACCCTGTCGCTTGGGGAGCCCAGAGCATCCAGATGCTCCACGAGCCGCATCTCTCCAGTGGTGAGTGTGCCCGTCTTGTCGCTGCACAGCATGTCGATACTCCCGAGGTTTTGGATCGCCGGCAGGTGCTTGACGATCACGCGGCGACTGGCCATCCGCATTGCGCCGTAGGCTAAGGCGATCGTCGTGACCATGGGCAAGAACTCAGGTGTGAGCCCCACCGCCAGGGCAACTGAGAAGAGCAACGCCTCCAGAGGGTCGCGCCTCCGCAGGAGGCTGGCCAGGAGCACGAAACCCACCAAGAAGAGGATCACCCTCATGATGAGGAGACTGAACGTCCGCAACCCTCGCTCGAACTCGGTCTCAGGCTGTCGTTCGGATAGCCTGGCCGCAATCTCCCCGAATTGAGTGCGCGCCCCTGTGGCAGTGACGCACATGATGCCACTGCCGCTCACCACGTACGTGCCGAGGTAGACGTGCGAGTCCCTGCCTGGCGGCTTCTCCACTGGTAGGGACTCGCCGGTTAGCACCGACTCCTGTACCTGCAGCCCCTCGGACGTCAGCAGCCAGCCGTCGGCCGGCACAGGATCTCCCGCCACGAGCCTCACCAGATCCCCCGGTACTACCTCGCGGCGCGGGACGACCCGCCAGGTCCCATCACGCATTACCTTGGCAGTGGGTATGGCCTGGGCCCTCAGCTGCTCGATCGCCCGATGTGAGCGGTAGATCTGCACGTAGCTGAGGGCGCTAGAGAGCATCACCATCGCCACAATGATCGCAGCGTTGACTTGCTCGCCAACGAGCGCCGAAGCTCCTGCCGCGGTAAGCAGGAGGAGCGATAAAGGGTTGGCCAGAGGAGCTAGCAGCCGGCCGACGGTCCCAACGCGCCTCCCCTGCACAGGTTCGTTGGGACCGACCTCCCGGAGCCTCCTACGTGCCTCCTGCTCGCTCAAACCCGACAACTGGTGCTTGTCTCTCCCATATTCACACATGGCAGCCTTCTTCGGTGTGCCCAAACCACTGCCGCAGGGACAGGGCAACGACCGCGAACCTCAAGAATCCGTCCAGCAAAGTCGGCAGCTTCCTCTCCAATTGTTGAACCCTCATGATTTAATCTCCTTTCAAGTGCGTATCAGGTAATACAGTTTGTGGGGACTCATCTGCTCAAGTCACGTCAGACCCTGCCTCCACATCATGAGTGATCCGTGCTGTTTGATTCGGAGGAAGTGTGGCGAGCCATCAGTGATATCTACCCATAACTACCTCACTCTAAATATGCAGACCGGCCAGCAAGAGCTGGCCGGCAGAGATCTGGAGCGCATGCCTATCGAGGCGTGACCACCGGAGAGGCATCGCGCTGGAGGATCCTTTCGACCACCGGTCCTGCGTGCCCCGGCACCCCAACCAGGGGCAGGATGTACCTGTCGAGCCCAATATACCCCGCTATTCTCCAGGCAAGCATGAGCCCTATAGCTCCGATAAGCAAGATTGGGTTGGTGGATACGGTACCTGCCAATAGGTAGTTAGCGTTCATCACGGCCCCGAAGAAGGCCGCTATCCCCGTGAGCACCCCAAGGATCAGCGCGATGCCCACCAGCACCTCTCCCCACGCCACCAGGTAGCTGAACAGTGTGGCGTTGGGCAGCACCACCTCTCGCAGAAACCAGGCGTACCATCCCTGCACGTCGGGGTGCTCGCCGCCCGTCTTGGCCAGCGCCCCCTTAGCAAATCCCGCCACCACCGATCCAGCCTTTGACCCTACCCAGACTCCAGACGGGTCAACAATCTTCTCCCACCCAGCCCGCAGCCACTCATATCCTATATAGAGCCTCACCACCAGCCAGAAGATCGCCATCCTGGAATCGGCGAACAAGAACCGAGTGATGCTGGGCTCCGGTATCTGTGTGGGGTCTGCCGTAGCAACTCTCATCGTAAGTACCTCCCGTTAGGTTGTTAGATCCGTTTCCAGTCCTCAGCATAGCCCTTCGAGCCCTCAGACAGAACACTCCAAAAGGTCGTTTAGCGCTATCTGGAGGGCAGTCTTGCCCCACCCCTTAGGATGGGGCACCCTCCTCACCTACTGCGGCGCCACTGGCTGTGCTAGCCCCCTCCACGGCACCGCCCTTCGGGCGCACGAGCACCAGGGGGGCTGTGCCCCTGAGGAGCACCGAGTGAGCCACGCTGCCCAGCAACAGCCGAGTGGTAGCGCCCCTGCCGTGCGTGGCCATCACCACCAGCGCTGCCCCTACCTCGCGGGCCGCATCATCTATCACCTCGACCGGCGCCCCGACGCTCACGTACGTGCGCGGTCTCCTGTCCCCGCTGGACAACCTACGAGCCACCGCTTCCAGGTAGCTCCGGGCACCCTCCTCCTGCACTTCCAGCTCTTCCTGGAGGTAGGAGATCGCCATCCACTCATTGGCAAGCGTGAGTGTGGGAGGATACACGGCCCGCACCAACACCATCTCTCCTCCCAGGGTATTGGCTAGCAGCGCCGCGAAGGGGATGGCGGCCTCAGCAAACGCCGAGCCATCCAGGGGCACCAGCAGCACGGGTGCCTGGTCGAGTCTAGTGACGTCAGGGTTGTGTATCCATGCCCGGATCAACATCACAGGTACCTTTGCCTGCGCAAGCACGCCCTCGGCGACGCTGCCGTACAAGAACCGAAACACGCCGCTCCGGCCATGCGTGGTCATCACTATGAGGTCGGCGTCCTGTGCCTCCGCGGCGATCCGCGTGGCCGGCGCCCCAGGCGGCACGGACCTCAGCACCCTCACCCCCCGGGACTCGATCCTGCCGGCTATCTCGCCGAGATAGCTGCGCGCCTCATGTACCTCACGGAGGTGTTCCCGCGCCTCCGCAGGCCCGTCAGGCCATTCGGGAGGTACCACACGCACCAGCAGAATCTCCGCGCCACTGCGTTCCGCCAGGACCTGGGCATACGGCAGAGCCTGCTCAGCAAGCGCGGAGCCGTCAAGCGGCACTAAGATCCTCCTCAGGGTGGTAGGTTCGTAAGTGTTAGACATCATCTGATTTCTCCTTAGGGTAGATCTCGAGAGTGGTCTCTGGCGAGGATCGACCCACATCCCTGCAGATCAGCGGCTAGGGTGTCATTGCGGCGATCCGCCCTAGCCGCAGCCACATAGCCACGGTGGCGACCCTCTCCCCTAGCTCTCTGGCGGCGTCCAGCTCTGTCAGGTTCGGAGGCCGGTCGCCGCCCGGCCCGGCGACCGTCACGGCACCGTAAGGGGACCTATGCTCCACGAACATAGGCTCAGGTAGTCCTGGTGTCACTACGACCATCCCCAGATGCATCATGAGCCTGAGCATGGCCTGCAGGGCGTGCTCGCTGCCGGCATGCTCCGCACCACAGCTGACGAAAGCTGCTCCTACCTTGTCCTGGAACATTTGGTGCCACCAAGGTGCCCGGCCCTCGACTTTGGCACCTACTTGCCCAGAGAGCAGAGTCTCGAAGAACGAGAGCACCGGCGATGCCGCGTTGCCGAAGTACGCCGGGGTGCCCACTACGATGGCATCAGCGGTTCGCAGGTCTGCCAGCTCCGGCTGCGGCTCCTCACCTATGCGATACAACCGGACATCAGTGCCTGATACTCGCCTGCAGCCCTCCGCCACCGCCTGGGCCATCACGGCCACTGAGCCGAACCTTGAGTAATACACCACGGCCACCTTTACGTCACGATCCGTATCCACGACATTTCCTCCCTTGTCATCCTTAGCCCCGCGCCTAAGGACGCCTGGAAAGCAGCACCAGAGGGGCAACACCGCAGCGCAGCACCTCGGTCGCCACGCTACCCAGCACCAGTCGCTCGAGGCCGGTACGGCCGTGCGTGGTCATCACCACCAGCCCTGCCCTGTGGCCGCGCTCCGCCCGGCATATCTCTCTCCCCGGATCACCGAAAGCCACATCCGTCTCGGCGTCCACCCCGTGCCGTACGCAATCGCTAGCAACCCTTTGGAGGTAACTCTCGGCCTCCAGCCGCGCCACCTCTTCGGGGTCCTCTGAGTAGCGGAAGGTGTCGGGAGTTGTTTCGGCCAGGATCGCCCCCTGCTGCGCCCTCGCGCTAGCCACTCTGAACAGCACCAACTTGGCCCGAAGCATCCCAGCGATCTCTTTAGCAAGAGATAAGGCAGCCTCGGCGAATTCTGTGCCATCCAGGGGCACCAAGATGGTATCGACTTCGGTTGCCGCCATCGACTCGTCGGTCCATCCCCGGACCAGCATCACCGGTGATTGAGAGCGAGCAAGCACGCCCTCAGCGACACTGCCGTACAGGAACCGAGACACGCCGCTCCGGCCGTGCGTGGTCATCACTATAAGATCGACTCCCTCCAGGATCGACGCGCGCACGATCACCTCTACCGGCTCCCCTATGTGGACGGTCGCCTCGACCTTCAAACTAGCATCCCTTAGCTGGGATACCTTCTCATCCAGGTACCGCTCAGCAGCGTTAAATGCCTCGAGCAGGTTCCCCGCCGACATATGCGGCGAGACCGCCCTCAGCAGGACCAGGCTGCTGGATGGCCCCTTCGCCAAGAGTTTGCCCCAAGGGATCGCCTTCTCTGAGAGATCAGAGCCATCCAGCGGTACTAGCACTCTCATGATATTTCCTCCAGCCGCGAGCTTTGTACCCTCATGGTAGTACAGGAAGATCGCGGACTGACACACCCCAAGGTGTGGTTCTCAGCCACCCGTTGGGGTAGTACTGCGATGCGCTGGATGCTCATCCCCTTTGCCTCGGAGCCCGCGCGCCTCACAAAAAGCGCTGACCCCATCAGCAACGCATCTCAAGAGCCAAGGCCGATCCACCTCATATCCCGGCATACTGCAGCAAGATCCGGGGCACGCTCGCAGTCCATACGCGAGGCAAATCCTTCTTTACTGAAAGATTCGTACGTCCACAGGACGAGGCATCTAGGCAACCCCCCTGTAGTGCGCAATCAGGTTGGACGGCATGACCCGACCCACACCGGAGGACGTCTAGACTATATAGTGAGAGCCGGGAGCTGGACCAGCTACTTGGTCCCACAGTCGGCAGAGCGCTCCGGGGAATGGGTCGTCAGCCGCCTAGCGCCAAGGCAGTCTGAGCTTGGGCTAGGTAGCTGCTCCCTCCTCATCTACTCTTCTAGGAGGCCCATACGCTGCCTGACACTGTAGTAGCTGGCAGGGCGCATGAGCGCCACGGCACGATCGCAGCCCGCCTCCGCCCCCCGCATGCGGCTGGCACCATCGTACCATTGCTCGTACCTGAAGGATACCACCTCACCTCGGAACAGGCTGTAGGCATGAATGGCCTCTAGGTACCGGTCCCATACCTCAGTGACATCCAGGTACACCTCAGGCCTGAAGCCCTCCATATCCTCCCAGTTCTCCGCAAAGTACACCCGGGACGGCGAGTGCTCAGGGTACTCCCTCTTGAATGCCTTGAGGCCAGCAAAGAATAGCGAGGCCATCACGTTATCGTGGGTGTTGTTGTGATCTCTGTGGAAGCTGCCCTTCCAGTGGGTGAGGATGACGTCTGGCCTGTGCTTGCGAATGAGGTCGGCGATGTACCACTGGGCCTCCTCATTGACTGGCAGCTCGCCATCGGGATAAGGTAGCATCACGCATTCAGCTCCAAGGATTTCTGCCGCTCTCTGCGCTTCCTCGCGCTTGATCTCGAGGTACTGCTCCGGTGTCAGGACAGGGCTACCTTTCTCTCCACCGGTCATGTGTACCATCACTGCTTTCCAGCCGGCCTGTACGTGCTTGAGCACCACCGCCCCGCCCATGATCTCAGCATCGGCAGCGTGTGCCCCAACTACCATTATGCATCTCTGTGTTACCACCTTCTACCTCCTAGATATCTTTCTTGAGTACTGCAAAGCGTCTCACCTCATGGAAACCACACTGTGAGTAGAGCTTGGCTGCATAGTCGCCTGTCCAGAGGAACCATGCGGCATGGTAGCCTTGCTTGCGCATCTCCAGGAGCATGTGCGCGAGCAACACCCTGCCTATGCCACGGCTCCTCATATTGGGATGTACACCAAAGGGGCCAAAGCGTTCTGCTCTGTGCTCGGCGTACCCTATCACCTCGTCATCTCGACAGGCAATCACCATCCCCACCGTGCGGGGATCGCCTGCAAACAGGTCGCCCAGCACCCCAGAAGCTTCCCTATGCCAGTCCCAAGTGAAATGCTGCTGAACAAACGCCAGCACCGGCACTATGTCCCGAGGCTCGACCTCTCGCACGACTATGCCCTCGGCTCGGAGCCTATCCTCCGTCTCGCGAATGTGGTTTGGTATCTGGAAGCCCGTGAGCTCGGCACGCATGCTGAGCGGCCGCTCTATTACCTGCCATCCGTCCTTCACGAGCCAGTCGACGGCGCGACCATAAGCGTGCACGTCGATACCGGGAGTGAAGTAATAGGGGACATAGGGGGATATAGCTACGGATCTTGTTCCCAACGCGCGCAGTCTCTCTAGAGCGGCCTCCAGGAGCTTACGCCCCAACCCCTTTCCCTGCCAACTGGGCGCCACTGCAAAGGCTGTGATCCAGGCTTGTTCGGGCTGTAGACCGTCGTTGAAGAAAGGCACCTTACGCTTGATAGATAGCAAGAAGCCTGCAACTTCTCCCTCAACCTCCGCAACCAAGCAGCCCTCAGGATCGAAGTTGGGGTCCAGCAGGACCTTAGAGCGCCAGGTAGCCGCGTTGATAGGGTCCGCCACCAAAGCCTCGTTCCACACTCGCAGCAGATCATCCTCGTCTTGAGCACGATAGGGCCGAATAGAGATAGAAACCTCCGCCGCCATACACCTCACCCCTTCATACCAGTCATAGCTATACCTTGCACGAAGTACCGTTGCAGCGCCAGGAACACCAACACCACCGGGATAATGGCCAAGGCCGACCCAGCCATCTGCAGATTGATCACCTGTGGGCTGCTGGCGTAAACCTTCAGGCTGTTAAGCCCTAGAGGAATAGTCCACATATCAGATGATCTTACCACTACGAGTGGCCAGAGGAAGTTGTTCCACTGGTAGACGAAGGCCAGTATGCCCAATGCGCTCAGCGCAGGTGCGCTCAGAGGCACTGCTATTTGCCAGTAGATCCTGAACTCAGAGGCCCCATCTATTCTGGCGGCATCAAGCAGCTCCTCTGGCAAGCTCAGCATATATTGGCGCATCAAAAAGATGCCGAACGCCGTCACGATGTTGGGCACTATCAGTCCCCAGTAGGAGTTCACCCAGCCCAGCTCCTTCACTATATAGAACACTGGAATGAGTACCACAAAGAACGGGATCATGATGGTGGCTAGTACCAGTATGAATAGTAGGTTGCGCCCTGGGAACTGGAATTTAGCAAAGCCGTATCCTGAGAGCGAGCTGGTAAGCAGGATGCCCAAGGTGGTGGTCAAGGCCACAAAGAGGCTGTTGAAGTACATCCTGCTGAGAGGCAGGACCTCTCGTAGCCGGATGTAGTTCTCAAACTGTGGGTTGTGCGGAAACCACACCAGGGGGCGAGCCATGACCTCCGCGGAGGTCATCAGCGAGGCCAAGATCATCCAGATGAATGGCAACAGCATCAGAAACGCCCCCACCGATATCGCCAAGTACTTCACAGCGTTCACGAACATACTCGATGGCCTGAGTTGTGCGCTCATTCTCTCTCCCTCAACAGGCGTAGCTGGATCAAAGTCATGGCGAACACAACGACGAACAGCAGGATCGCCATAGCCGTAGCTCGTCCCATGCGCAGGAACTGAAATGCCGTCTGATACATGTACAGTACCAACGTGTTAGTCGAGTTGACAGGCCCGCCGTTGGTAAGAATGAAAGGCAGATCAAATACCTGTAGGGACGACAGTGTGATGATCACGGCGACGAACAGGATCGTGGGGCGAAGCAGCGGCAAGGTGATCCTCCAAAACTGCTGCCAACTGTCGGCCCCGTCCACCTTGGCGGCATCGTACACCTCGCCAGGAATACTTTGCAGCCCCGCTAGGAAGATGATCATGTAGTATCCCAACTCGTGCCAGATAGACGTGGCTATCAGGCTGGGCATCGCCTGGCTCGGGCTGTTCGTGAAATCCAGCGTCGGCAACCCCAGGAACTGGAGGACACCGTTGAACAGCCCATATGTGGGGTGATAGAGGTTGGACCACACGATAGCAATGGCCACGGAGGAGGTAACGTAGGGCATGAAGAAGGCCGACCTCCAGAGAGCCCTCAGCCGCAGACGGGAGTTGAGCAGCAGGGCCACTGCCAGGGACAGCGCCATAGTCAGCACAACGTTGCCCAAGGCGAAAACGACGCTGTTCCTGAACGTCTGCCAGAATAGGGGATCCTCGAACAGCAGATAGCGATAGTTCTCGAATCCCAGGAAGCGCGCTCTGCTCAGAGGAACCAGCATGTTCCAGTCGTGTAGGCTCACGTAGATGGTGAAGAGGAAAGGGATGAGAGCGAAGACCAACAGGAAGGCGATGGAGGGGGCTATAAATAGGTAGCCCGCTACCGCCTTCCTGTTGAGCACTCTACGGTGCGCGCGCCTCTCACGTGCTGCTTCCTTTGTGGCACTGATCGTGCGCATGAGCGACTATTGCCTCTTTTCCTTCAAGATACGCTCGGCTTCTTGGGCAGCTGTGTCCAGAGCTTCCTTGGGCGACTTTTGCTTGTACCAGGCCGCCTCTATCTGTTTCTGCAGAGAAGTCTTGATCTCTTGGGCGCCAGGAATGATGGGCTCTGTGCGCGCATTGCTGAGTGCCTCTACGAAGGGCTTAATGAATGGATCGTTGATCCGACTAGCCAAAGCCTTTTGATCGGACAACCTACTAGGTAGGGCGTTCAAACCTGTGGTGAGGTACTCTCCCATCGGGGAAGCCTTACCATTTCTCGGACTGTTAAGGCACTCTATAAACTTCCACGCGATGTCAGCGTGTGGACTGTTCTTGTCAACTCCCCACAACCAGTTGTATTGCAGCGCTACTGACTCATGGCTGTCATTGTAGGGAATTGGTGCGGAGCCAAAGCTTTTGATACCTAAGGAGGATGCTCGGAGCGATGATCCCCACCAATTAGCCATGATTGTCATCGCAGCCTTACCGGCAACGAAGTCCTCAAGCCCAAAGCCAAGATTGACCGAACCATCGTTAATGAGATCCATTTCGAAATCTAGGGTTTGAACGCCAGGTTGTTGATTGAACAATGCTTGGGAATAGTCCTTTGAGACGAACTCGCCACCATTAGACCATAACAAGGAGAGCCAAGGATGAACTACTCCTGAATCCCAACCTTTTATGAGCATAAACCCAGCCTGGGTAATCTTGCCGCTTGAGTCCTTCTTGGTGCACCGCTTGGCTGCTGTCCTAACATCATCCCAAGTCTTAGGTACATCATCGATGCCTGCCTGATTGAAGATCTTCTTGTTGTATATCAACTGGTATGAGTCGACCTCGGTTGGATATCCCCAAATTTGGCCATTGTAGGTCACGCCCTCTACGGAGCCTTGGCTATAATTGCTTTTGATATCGTCGACCAGATCTACTGGAGGAGGAGCCAGCAGATCACTGCCTACAAAGTCCGGCAGCCATAGATTATAAAAGTGATAGATGTCCACGGTTTGGCCGCCCAGCCTACCTGTCATTATCTTCGTCAACAGCTGATCGAAGGCCACAGTCTGATGCACGATGCGGACGTTCACCTTGCGGGCGCATTCGTCGAACCAAGGGGTGAGCGCCTTTAGCAAGCTCTGATCACCCCAATGAGTGAGCACGGTAAGCGTAGTACTAGCACCGCTTGGCCCGCTAATATGTGGTGCTGGCGTAGGCGTGCTACTGGCACCGGTCGATCCGCTAGACGTTACAGTAGGTGTTGCCGAAGTATTCGATCCTCCACATGCTGCGAGTAAGGCTGGTATCGTTAGAGTAGATAGTTGTATGAATTGTCTACGGCTCATTCTAGCTGTACTCATATATCTCCTCCTGCCTGAAGAAGTCGTTGGATTGATTCATGATAGATGCTGTCAACCCTTATATGTAATCACCTCCAATCCCTAACCAACCGAGTAGAGAAGGTGTATCTATCTCCTCGGTAGGTAGATACGGCATATTCCACTGGATGACCATGGTTGGTGTAGGTAGTCCTACGGGTAAGTAACACTGAGGATCCAGGAGATATCCTAAGTAGGTTGGCTTCTTCCTTGCCAGCCAACCCAGCTTCAACTTCCTGTAGGGCCTCTACTAGGGAGACTCCGTATTTGGTCTCGAGCAGCACGTATAGCGAGTTATGCTCTAGGTCCTCCGCCACTAGCCTCTCACATCCTGGAAAATGGATATGAGTGAGCTCTAGGGCTAATGGTTCTCCATTGGATATACGCAGGCGGTATAACCGAAATACCTCTTGACCTGGTGAGATCTGTAGTCTTTCCGCCACCATAGAATCGGCATTGTACATGCCAGCGGCCAACACTTTGGTGTTGGGAACTTGTCCCCTGTTATGCATGTCCTCAGTGAAGCTGGTGAGCCTATCTAGTTGCTGATAGATACGGGCTCTACGGACGAAAGTCCCCTTGCCTTGTTCCCTGTAGAGTAGCCCTTCATGGACGAGGTCAGTAATAGATTGCCGCACAGTCATCCTACTAACCCCGTACTGCTCACACAGTTCCCTTTCAGAGGGTAGTCGCATACCCTCAACCCACTCCCCAGACAAGATCTTGTCACGGATGATCTCCTTGAGTTGATAGTACAAGGGTACAGGTGCTCGACGGTACAATTAATAATCTCCATACCTCATGATATTATGTTGTATATACCACTGTTACTATAATCCTTATAAACTGAAGCGACGTCGTTGTCAATACCTAGAATTAGATAAAATCTCCTGGGAGCTTTTATGCTGTGTGTTGGTAGATGCGATTGGCTGTAAGCCTAATATATTGAACTTATACTTCTCAGGAAGGCTTGATTTTGAATGCCACGAGTACGAATCGGCGATAAGCTAGGATCGTTATTGTCGTCAATCCCAACAGAGACCAAGCTTATCCAGAGAATGTCGCTGCACACTAGTGGTATCTCCGTGCTCTCAGCCCTAGGAATACGTCATCAACCGTTTCTTCAGGGTAGGAGGCTATGCCAAGTCTTCCTCTATGTTTTATGTTTTAGCACAAAGGACTAATGCCACCTCTTGTTGTGAAGCTTCCTTGAGGATCGGGTCGCATTCGTTATGGCTCGTCTTCAATATGGATTATAGCTCTACCAATAGAGGTCGTAGCAGATGCTAGGTGACTGATGTCTTTTCCACACAAATGTATGTTTAGAGGCCATTCCCATACACGGAGGGGTGCAGTTGGAGACAAGGTAGCATTTAGCTATTGGTTTGCCATATTGAGCAACTACAATGTAGTTCTTTGGACTCACCTGTTGCTAGGCCACGGGTTGGATAATGTCCGGAGCATCGTTGTGAAAGCTGTTGACGTTCCTGGACACTTGGTAGCGCTCAAGCCAGTCGTCGGGGACAGGCAGCAGGTTGCCCACACCCCAAGGCAACAGCTTCAGATACAGCATCGTGATCACCTTCAATACGGCATAGCGTCCCCAACAGATAGATAACCTCCCAATACCTGCCAGACCACGCACACCCACCGCAGCCCCAACATGTGGGGGGAGAGAAACCCTGATGATAAAAGGCTCAGAATGAGCCTGCAACGCATCCCATCCAGCCGTCCCACGCACGAATCAAGCAGATCCCCATGAATCCCTAGGAGAAAGCTTCCAACATCGTACAGACGAACCTCTCTGGTAGAATCATCCGATAACATCAGGACTGTACGTAGCGCAGCCAATGGGACTCCAAGAGACGTGGACGCCGGTAGGTTGCTTGTGGGGTTCCCATCTCAGGCCTAAGCGGTCGACTACGGTACCGATCGCCAACCATCTCCTCAAACGGTACCCATGGATACCGGCCCTTACGCGGACCCTGTCCCTGCATCACCAACCCAAGCCAGTCCTGTAGCTACCAGCTAAGAGGAATGAAATTGGGATGCTGTTGGGTATCTACACTCGCAAAGCTGCAGGACACGGAGACCTTTATGCAAGGTCATGTTATATCAGTAGGAATTTGCTAAGAGGGTAGTAACGATAGAGTTTGGGAACTTTGGATACTCATATCCGAAGGCTATTTTCGCCTGTCGGCGACTATGTGTAGGTCGATGTCCCGGGCAATGCGCAACAACCGCTCCGTAACGGACCCATGCAGTAGCCTGTGCAGCCAACCGTGTCGGGAGTGTCCCAACACTAGACTATCCACGTTCTTGTCGTGAGCCACACGCACCAACGCTCGAGCCACATCCCGGTCAGCCACTCGTACGATCTCGGCCCCCAGGTCTTCAGCCATCCTGAGATGCTCTTCCAGCCTTCGCCTAGCTTCGGGAGAAGCACGCCTCCACGCCGGAGTTTCCACGAACACCGCTATTAGGTCAGATTGCTGCCTCTGTGCCCTCCTCCACGCCCGCTGGATAAGATATTGCGATCTGGGATCATCATCTATGGCCACCATCACCTTCTCAGCTGCCGGCCATATGGTCTCCACCCCATGCTGCAGCATGTACTTTTCCAGGTCCTGCTCCACACGCATGGCCATCTTTCGCAGGGCCATCTCCCTCAAAGCTGCCAGATTCCCCTCCCTGAAGAACTGCTGCAGGGCCCGCTCCGCCTGACCTGGAGGATAAACATTGCCGTGCTTTATCCGCTGCCGCAGGGCGTGGGGAGACATATCGATCAGCTCCAACTCATCAGCCTGGTCTACAACCCAATCGGGCACCCTCTCGCGTACCGTTATGCCTGTGATATCCTCGACTATATCAGCAAAGCTCTCGATGTGCTGCACGTTCAGAGTGGAGATCACCGTTATGCCGTGCTCCAAGATCTCCATCACGTCCTGCCAACGCTTCTCGTGTCGGGAACAGCCCGGCACGTTGGTGTGCGCCAGCTCATCCACCAACGCTACCGCCGGAGCCCGCTGGATAATGGCATCAACATCCATCTCCTCCACCCACACGCCCTGGTATTGACAGCGCTTGCGAGGTATGATCTCCAAGCCTCTGAGGGCCTCCTCGGTCTTTGGCCGACCGTAGGTCTCCACGTATCCCACCACGCAATCCGTGCCTCTGGCCTTGCGACGATGCAACTCCATCAAGGCAGCGTAGGTCTTGCCCACCCCGGGAGCCATCCCTATGTATATACGCAGCCTGCCCCTAGCCCCCGCGCCAGCCTGTTTGCGGACCAGGTCCAACATCTCCTCCGGGGTGGGTCGTTTGTCCGCATCTTGGTCCGACATCTTGCTCACTTCCCTATCTGATCCAGAGCCAGGTTGAGGCGCAGCACGTTCACTCTGCGAACGCCGAACAGGCCCATCTGGGGGCCCTCAGCGTAGCGATCTATCAGGGCCCTGACCTGCTCCTCCGTCATCCCCCTAGAGCGAGCTACTCTGGGGGCCTGTAGGTAGGCGTTATCCAAGCTTATGTCCGGATCCAGGCCACTGGCGGAGGCAGTAACCGCGTCCACCGGTACGGGGTGATCAGCACTTAGGCCATTTTCCCGCCTGTAGAGCTCGGCCCTGCGCTCGACCTCGGACAACCACCTGCTGCTCGTGGGAGCTAGGTTCGATCCTCCAGATGCCAAGGCGTCGTACCCATCGCTGCCGGCGTACGACGGCCTTGGGTGGAAGTACCCAGAGCCATCAAAACGTTGGGCGATCAGCGCGGAGCCTACCACCCTGCCATCCGAAGCCCTGAGCAGGCTGCCGTCTGCCTGCTCAGGGAAGGCCATTTGGGCCACGAGCGTGACCCCCAGGGGGTACCCCACTCCCAGTAACAGGGTCAATAACCCCAATAGCGCCAAAGCTCTGTACAGCTGGTCACGGAACGACATACTCTCCCTCCTCTACACGAGACCCAGCAGGTGGATGATGACATCTATCAGCTTGATGCCCAGGAAGGGCGCCACGATACCCCCAAGCCCATAGATCAGTAGGTTGCGCCTTAGCAGCTGTGCTGCCGGCGCCGGGCGGTAAGCAACGCCTCTAACCGCTAGCGGCACCAAGGCTACTATTATGACGGCATTGAAGATCACCGCAGATAGTATGGCACTCTCGGGTGTGGCCAGACGCATCACGTTGAGCGCCCCTAGTTGGGGATAGGCCCGTACAAACATCGCGGGCACTATGGCAAAGTACTTGGCAACGTCGTTAGCTATGGAGAAAGTGGTGATGGCTCCCCTGGTGATCAGCAGCTGCTTGCCCAGCGCGATCACCTCTATGAGCTTGGTTGGATTCGAGTCTAGGTCCACCATGTTGGCGGCCTCCTTGGCCGCGGCGGTACCAGTGTACATGGCCAAGGCCACATCCGCTTGAGCCAGCGCCGGAGCATCGTTCGTGCCATCTCCGGTCATGGCCACCAGATGACCTTCTGCCTGTTGCCGACGAATGATCTCTATCTTGTCCTCCGGTTTGGCCTCGGCTACGAAGTCGTCCACCCCGGCCTCACGCGCTATGGTCGCGGCCGTAACCGGATTATCTCCCGTGATCATTATGGTTTTGACGCCCATCTTCCTGAACTCCTCGAACCGCTGGCGCAGCCCTGGCTTGACGGTATCCTTGAGGTAGACCACGCCCACCACCCGATGATCTAAGGCCAGCAAGAGAGGCGTACCACCTTCGCTTGCTATCCTGTTCACCTCTCTAGATATCTCTTCGGAAGCGGCCTCTCCAGTATAAGCCAGTATTGCATCTGGTGATCCCTTGAGATACTCATGTCCTCGCTGACGCAGACCGCTGAGTCTAGTCTGTGCAGTGAAGGGCACTACTTCCGCATCGGGGTCGACATTCGTGTCTTTGGGCGCACCCAAGGCTTCGGCCAGCTGCAGGAGGCTGCGACCCTCAGGAGTGTCGTCCCTCAAGCTGGACTGGCGGGCGGTCAGTAGGGCGTCCAAAGGCATTGCTCCATTGACGGGCTTGATCTCTGCAGCCAGCCTGTTGCCGTAGGTAATAGTCCCAGTCTTGTCCAGCAGTAGCACGTCCACATCCCCGGCGGCTTCCACGGCCCGACCAGACATCGCCATCACGTTAAAGCGCGCCACCCGATCCATGCCCGCTATGCCTATGGCCGAGAGCAACCCCCCTATCGTGGTTGGTATCAGGCACACCAGCAGCGCTACTAACACCACCAGGGATATCCTAGCACCCGAGTAGACCGCAAAAGGCTCCAGGGTGGCTACCGCCAATAGGAACACTAGAGTCAGGCCCGCAAGTAGTATGGTCAAAGCGACTTCGTTGGGCGTCTTCTGCCTGCTTGCTCCCTCTACCAAGGCTATCATGCGGTCTAGGAAGCTCTCACCAGGATCAGCTGTGACCACTATCTTGAGCCAGTCGCTCACCACCTGAGTGCCAGCTGTCACGCTCGAGCTCGTGTCGGTACCAGGTTCCTTGAGCACAGGAGCCGATTCCCCTGTGATGGCGGCCTCGTTGACGAAGGCCACCCCCTCCACGACCTCGCCATCAGCAGGTATGAGCTCCCCCGCACGGACCAATATTACGTCTCCTCGTCGCAGTCGGGAGGAGGGCACTTGCTCCTCCCGACCATCCCTCAACCTGGTGGCTAAAGTTTCCTTTTTGGTAGCTCGCAGTGAGTCGGCCTGAGCCTTACCCCTGGCCTCGGCGAGCGCCTCGGCGAAGTTGGCAAACAGCACAGTGAACCACAGCCAAACGCTTATCTGTAGCTCGAAACTCACGCTCTCGCCATTGGCCCCTGAGGGGAATAGGGACTGCGTCAGGGTCGCCAGGGTCGTGACGACGCTGCCCATCTCCACGACGAAGATCACCGGATTGCGTACCAGGACGCGGGGATCTAGCTTGAGTAGAGAGTCCCTCAACGCTCGGAGCAACAAATCGCGCTGCCAAGGGCTCATCTTAGCGCTATGCTTACCAGAGCTCATTCCACCACCTCTATACAATCAGTGTGCACTTCATCAGAAGGTTCGACCTGCCAGCATCAGCAGGTGCTCAACTACAGGTCCCAAAGCCAGAGTCAAAAAGAAGGTAAGCGCTCCTACTATCATGACGGTACCTATCAATAAGGCCACAAACAGGAGCCCATCGGTGGGGAAAGTCCCTAAGCTGGGTGGCACGCTTCGCTTGCCAACCATCGAACCAGCAATAGCCAACACAGGCACTATCAACAGGAACCTTCCAAACAACATGGCCAGTCCCAACGTGGTGTTGTAGAAGATCGTATTTGCGCCTAGCCCCGCAAACGCCGATCCATTGTTGCCGGTGGCCGAGCTATAGGCGTACACTACCTCGGTTAGTCCATGAGGTCCGGGGTTCAGGATCTGCGAGGTACCGTAAGAAGCCCTTATCGCCCAGGCCGAGAAGATCAGTATCGAGGCGGAGGCTATCAGTACGTACAGCATCGACATCTTTATCTCAAATGGACCAACCTTCTTGCCCAGGTACTCAGGAGTGCGCCCCACCATCAAGCCGGCTATGAACACCGCTAGAACCGCGTACACCAGCATGCCATACAGCCCAGAGCCCACTCCACCGAAGATCACCTCTCCCAGCTGCATGTTGAAGAGGGCAACGCCCCCCGTCAGCGGCAGCAGGCTGGAATGCATGGCATCCACGGCACCGCAGGAGGCCGCCGTGGTAACCACCGCAAACAGTACTGATCCCACCCAGCCAAACCTCATCTCCTTACCCTCCAGGCTAATATGCGAGTTGGGCCATCCTGCCCCCCCTTGATAGGTCGTTCCCACCTTGGCAAGCAGTGGATTACCGGCGCCCTCGCTCCAGATAGCAATGATCAATCCCAACGTAAAAAGCAATGCCATGCTGAGCCATATAGCCCAACCCTGCCTAGTGTTGCCCACCATACGCCCAAAACAGTAGACCAAGCCTGCCGGGATCGCGAATATGAGCAACGGCTCCAAAAAGTTGGTTAGAGGTGTTGGGTTCTCGTAAGAGTGCGCGGAGTTAGCGTTGAAGAACCCTCCACCATTCGTGCCCAGCAGCTTGATGGACTCCTGGCTTGCCACGGGGCCCTGGGGTATCACCTGTCTGTGTCCCTCCAGTGTAGTCAACTCGACGTAGGGCGATAGGTTCTGAGGCACGCCCTGCCACACGAGCACCAGCGCCGCCAAGCAGCTGATCGGTAGCAACAGATACAAGACGGAGCGCACCAGGTCCACCCAAAAGTTGCCCAAAGTGTTGGCGCTCCTACGAGCCAGGCCACGTATCAGAGCCAACGCCACAGCTATTCCTGTGGCCGCGGACAGGAAGTTCTGCACGGCCAGGCCCAGCATCTGTGTGAAATAGCTCATCGTGGTCTCCCCAGCATAGGACTGCCAGTTGGTGTTGGTCACAAAGGATGCCGCCGTGTTAAAAGCCAGATCGGGACGAACGGCTCCCAACCGTTGCGGGTTGAGGGGCAGCCAAGCCTGTAGGCGCTGCAGTGCGTACAATAGGAGCATCCCACACAGGTTGAACAACAGCATAGACGCTGCATAGGACTTCCAATCCTGCTCTTCCCTCCACCTCACACTGGCCAGCCTGTATATCCACCTTTCGGGAGGCGTGATGGGTGATTGGCGGCCGAACACCAGCGACATGTAAGAGCCCAGGGGCTTGGTCAAAGCCAACAACACCAGCAAGAAGATCAATGGCTGTAGCAGCTCTCTATAGGCCATCCTCAGCTCCTCCATCCTCCAACGATGTGCGCTCGATAATCAATGTGAGCAAGCCGCCTTGTATCTGCCAGGTGAATACCAACCCGTACTCCGCACAAAGGGCTTCGCACTGCCTGACGAAGATCTCCAGCTGATCCCGCCGAGAGCCCAACGGCATGCTGATAGATACCCTGGGGATCAAGACTCGGTTGGTAGTCCTCAAAAGGCAACAACAGGTATCGACGCTCTCCAAGGCGGCCTGATAATCCAACTGCCAGCGCTCTTCCCTACCTCTCGCCTCATGCTCGCCGTTGATCGCCATCATGTGACACCTAAAACCTGTCAGGATACAGCAGCACGTATATTAGATACACTCCCAATATCAGAGCCAAGACCCCGCTCAATACCCAAGCCATCGACTCATCCCCCCTTCATCAGGCGATCGCAGGCGACCAAATACGCCAAGCAAGCTGCAAAGAAAGCTACAGTCACTAGAAGGAAAGCAACATCACCCACCGTCCTCATCCTCCTTGCCGACAACCAACCTCAACAATGATTCCAGGGGAAAAGGTTTAGGCAAGTAAGCTACCGGTTGAAATTCACTCAAACGGTCCGGAGGCACCTTGCCGGCTGTGAACACTATGGAGGGGAGGTTCAACCTCCTTCTCTTGAGCGCCCTGAGCACATCCCAGCCAGTAGCGTCCGGCAAGCTGATGTCGAGCAGTAACAAGTCTGGTACATGTTGCTCGATCATCGACAATGCTTCTGCCGCCGACGAGGACTCCATTACGTTCACCCCCCTGGCTGTGAGGTTACGAGCCAATATCCTTCGAAAAGGTTCCTCGTCCTCGATCAACAGCACGTTATTGTACCGGGGTGGATGCCCTTTGGGCGGGTCAGCGTTGATCATGTTGCCTCCGCGTTATCTTCTCACGGAGGATTGTAAAGCTTAGGGGCTCAAAAAACCCTCAAAGGAGAAGCTGTGAGGATCAATAAGTGCTCAAAAAACAGCTGCGTACGTGCCACGAGGCTATTTACCGAGGTCATCTACCAACAGGCGATAGCCAACGCCTGGCTCCGTGATCAGGTAATGGGAAGCAGCCCCGAGTTTCTTGCGGAGGCGAGAAGCGTAGACATGTAGGTAGTGGGGATCTGCGCCGTATTGGCCACCCCACACGGCCTCCAGCAGCATCTTATCTGTGAGCACCTTTCCCTCATGCACCGCCAACACCTTAAGCAGTTCGTACTCTATGGGCGTGAGATGCACCTCCGCACCAAGTACGCACACGCGCCTACGCTCCAGATCCAAGGTGAGATTGCCCAGTTTAATCACTGGGGAGCCAGCGCTTAGACCAGCAGATCGCCTCATCACAGCTCGAACTCGGGCTAGCAACTCTCGAACACCGAAGGGCTTGGTTAGGTAGTCATCGGCACCAAGCTCCAGGGCGGCAACTTTCTCCCCTTCTTCACCGTGCGCCGACAGCACTATTATGGGAGTACTGCTCGATTGCCGTATGGTCCTTATAACTTCTCTCCCGTGCATATCAGGGAGTAGCAGATCGAGTATCACGACATCTGGGCGGAAGCTAGAGTGCCGATCTAAGGCCTCCTCACCCGTGGCCGCAGCGATCACCTGGAATCCATGGCTCCTCAAGTTGGAGCTCAGAACTCGTAGGATGGGGGGCTCATCATCTACTATCAATATTCTAGCTCCACTGGAGTTCATGAGCTACCACCTCCCCACCATCGGGTATGGGTATCGTGAAGGTAAATACAGCCCCTCCACTGGCCCTGTTGGATGCCCATATCTTGCCCCCATGGGCCTCTATCATGCCCTTAGCTACCGCTAGCCCTAGGCCGGTGCCGTGCGCCCTGGTCCCTTTAGATTCTATCCTGTAGAACTTTTCAAAGATCCTATCCAAAGCTTGAGGAGGTATTCCTGGTCCCCTGTCCGCCACTTCCACCCAAACCTCATCTCCCACACGGTACACATGCACTTCTATAGGGGCGTTCGGAGGTGTGTAGCGATGGGCGTTCTCCAACAAGTTCGATAGCACCTGTCCGATCTCTACATAGTCGATCAAGAGGGGTGGGAGTCCCTCCTCGACAGCGAGGGTGATGTCCCTACCAGCGAGCATTCCCTTTAGCCTGCCACAAACCTCCTCAACCAGCGAACCTATATCACACCACGTCTTGTGGGGACGAAGGTTCCCACCCTCGATCCTGGATAGGTCTAGCAGGTTATCTACCAACCTGCCTAAGCGATGCGACTCTTGGGCGATATCTTGAGCAAACTCGTACCTATCCAACGGCGTCCATTGAACGTCCTGCTGTAGGAGGCTCTCTGCCGCAGCGCTTATCGTAGCTAGTGGAGTCTTTAGGTCGTGAGATACGGCGTTCATCAGAGCCGTCTTGAGCTCATCGGTCCGACGTAGTACCTCGGTCTCGTTGGCGCTACGCTGCAGCCTGCGACGCTCCACAGCCCTGCCGATCTGCTGAGCCACCACCGAGAGCAGCCTTGTTTCCTCCGTAGGAAGGGGTTGTTTTCTATTGCAGCACACCAGCACGATGTCGCCAGCACGGCCTCTGCCTATCATCACCGGAACTGTGTAGAGGGTAGCGCTGGCCCTCTTGGGCCTTGACCCAGATACCCTTACCCAGGTTGTGTGACCTGCCCGCTCACCATCCAGCGACTTGTCATCTAATACATACCTAGATACAGTTGCCATGCTCATTACAGCTTGCTTAGCTTGCAAAGAGCCACTGAAAGCCTTGATAGGGCCATCACCTTCGCCAGCGAGCTCTATGGACACGCCATCCATGTTCAGCTCTGCCTGCAACCTCTCGGAAACTCGCTGGAGAGCCACGACTAACTCATCTTCCTCAATAATCCTTACCACCTCATATAGCAGGGTAGCCTCTCTCTCCCTGGCGCGCGCAACCCTAGCCTCGTAACGTTGCAGGGCAGCGAGTTGCCCAGTTACTATGGCTGTAGCTAGGAAGAGCATCAAAGCCAACCACTCGTCAGGATCCCGGATCGTCAGCGACCAGGTGGGCTGCACGAAGAACCAATCGAACGCTAAGAAAGCCAGTACAGAGGCCAAGATGGCCGACAAACTGCCATACTTGGCAGCGACGGCCAACACCACGACCAGATATAGCATAGACGTGTTGGCTATGCGGAACTGGTGCAGGATCAATCCTATGATGGCGGTCATCAGGGTCACACCCAAGACGGCGGCCAGGTAGCCTCGAACATTATACGCACCTTCTCTCAACATCGAGAGCATACCATATGTTTCTACTTGACCTTTTCTCACAACCCAATTATACCCAGAGGTAATAACAGTTTCTAAGTTCTGGAATACCCCACTAGGTTGTTGACTGAACGTTCAATTAGTGATACATTACTGATGATTGAATAATCAATCAGGAGATCACGTATGGAAGGAGAAGATCGCAAGCGACAGATCCTGCTCGCGGCTTTTGAGGAGTTTTCTGAGAAGGGGTTCCATGGCGCCACCATCAAGGGCATCGCCGAGCGCGCTGGCCTGCAAGCCCCCGCTCTTATCTACTGGTACTTCCCTGGGGGTAAAGAGGAGTTGTTCTACTCGGCAGTGGAGAGCCAGCTATCTTTCCTCCAGTCTTTCCAGGATCCGGAGGCTCTCCTGGACGTTCCACCGGATGTCGTGCTCCACAAGGTGGCGGATGCCTACGGGGAGTTTGTATCACGTCCGGTGACGATTAAGCTGGCCCGACTGCTTCTGGGGGAGGCCCCGCGTCACCCACAGCTGTTCAACCCAGTGTTAGCCCGCGGCCCCATGAGGGTCATTCAATTCCTCGAGACTTACCTGGAGAGGCAGATACAACTAGGGAGACTGCGACCTCACGACGTGCGCTCCAGCGCGAGGGCCTTCCTGGGCATGCTGTTTCCCATGGGGCTGTCCCACGTGCTCCTCCCACAGTTAAGGGAGCAAGGCCCCACGGACGAGGAGTACATAGACGAAACCATCGAGATCTTCCTAGCCGGCCTCAGACCCTGCAAGGAGGAAGCAAAAGATGAACGCGATTGATGTACAAGGCTTGACCAAGCGCTACGGTCGCACCGAGGCTCTACGAGGAGTGGACCTATCGGTACCGGAGGGTTGCCTCTTCGGCTTGCTGGGGCCCAATGGTGCAGGCAAGACAACGCTCATCAGAACCCTTGTCGGTGCGCTGCGCCCGACAGGAGGCAGCGTGCGCGTGCTGGGGCTGGAGCCCCTCAGGCAGCGCTGGCAACTACGCCAACAGATCGGCTACGTGCCGCAGTCGCCTGCGCTCTACGAGGACCTATCAGCGCGGGATAACGTAGCCTTCTTCGGTAGTGCTCACTTGAGCCACGGCCTAAGAAAGAGGATAGAAGAAGTACTCCTACTAACAGATCTTGCAAACAAGGCTGACTATCCCGTGCACGCCCTCTCCGGAGGTATGAAGAACCGTGTGTCGCTTGCCGCAGCCCTCGTCCATCAACCCAGGATATTGTTCCTCGACGAGCCCACAGCTGGGGTGGATCCTTACCTGAGGGCGAGGCTGTGGGAGCTATTCAAAAAGCTGGCCTCAGAGGGCACCACCATCCTCATCAGCACGCACCTGATGGACGAGGCGATGCTGTGCGACAGAGTGGCGATACTGCTGGGGGTAAGGTGGTCGCCGATTCACCACCTCGTAAGCTAGTGGAGCATGGCGGCACCCGCCTGCAGGTAAGGGAGTACGGCCGGGTACAAGAGGAGCTTATAGGAGGTAGTCCGGAGGCACTGGCGGAAGCCCTCAGGCCGTACGGCCTCAGGTCCAGCGTGGAGGCCATAGATGTGCGGCCAGCCAGTCTGGAGGACGTGATGCTCTCACTGCACAGCCAGGAGATAAAGCAATGAGGAGAATGTGGTTGGTAGCTCGTAGGGTACTAGCGCAGCTTTCACACGACAGGAGGCTCCTCGGGCTCTCCATAGTCGCCCCGTTAGTGATAGTGTACTTCCTGAAGCTCTTCTTCGACACCATGCCCCCGGGCTTCGACGTCGCCCGCTACGCGGTGCCGATCGCAGCGTTCCTGGTGCACTTCTTAGCTTTCCTCCTGAGCGCCATCGTGTTAGTGCAGGAGCGCACTGCCGGCACCATGGAGCGGATGTTCATCAACGGCTACCGGCGACATGAAATCATAGGAGGCTACCTGCTTGGGTACCTAGGACTAGCAACCATTCAAGCTCTGGTGGCACTCACAGAAGTGCTCCTACTGTTTGACCTCAGCTACGACGCAGAGACGCTGTTGGTGCTGTTCGTGGTAGTGTGGCTGCTGGCCATTGCCTCGGTGATGCTAGGCATCTTCATATCGACCTTCGCTCGCCACGAGGGGCAGGTGTTCCCCTTCGTACCGTTGATCCTCGTGCCATCAGCCTTTCTATCTGGCATGTTGGTGGCGCCAGATCAGCTACCCACATGGGCTGATTGGCTTGGATTGGCCTTTCCCCTACGCTACGCCAACAACGTGATCCAGGAGATGATAAGCCCTAGCGGGTCATTCGAGAACACCTGGCAGAACCTAGTAGTGCTATTGCTCTACATCCTTGGGCTTTTAGGGTTGGCTTCTTGGGTGATGCGCGAGGTGGAATAGGGAGTATGAATCAGTCCTTCATAAGATCATGTGTGGTTTTGGGGGCGGTATGCCCCCAAAACCACTTGAATCAGGAACAGACTTACTCCCCGTACCAAGCCTTGCGCCAGGTGCGCATCTGGTTGATCTCAGCCTGCTGGGTCTCGATTATGTTCTGGGCCATCTTCCGCACCTCTGGGTGCTCGGCTTTCTGCAGCGCCATCCTGGCCATCGAGACCGCTCCCTGGTGATGAGGGATCATCGCGTCGATAAAGGACTTATCGAAGGGTTTGGCCCGCCGGAACTTATCCAGATCGGTGCCCATCATCCTCTCCCCGTGCATCCCCGGCATGGAGTCCATCATGTCCTCATCAGGCCGCGGAATCCTGTTTGTACCGTACCATTGCCTGTACCAGGTGCGCATCTGATCGATCTCGGCCTGCTGGGCCTTGATTATGTCTTGCGCGAGCTGCTTGATCTGTTCGTGCTCGGCCCTGCGGAGCGCTACCTTGGCCATGTCTATGGCCGACTTGTGATGTGCCGTCATATTGATTATGAACATCTGGTCAAAAGACATGTGGGCCTCTCCGCTTTGACCACCATCCATGGGCGGCATCATCTCATGTGCTTCGGTAGGTATAGGGGTCATATGTACCTCGCTAGTAGGCGCTACCTGCCCAGCGGTAGGTGAAGGGGTAGCCCCCGGAGAGGATCCGCTGCCACACGCGCCTAGCAGGAGCAGGATAAGCACAGATAGCATATGCAAAATCCTCATTATGAGTCCTCCATCTCTATAGATTGCAAGATAGGTACCCGCTGAGACGATGGAGGACTACTAGATACGAAACACCTGTATGGCAGCTCGGAGCTTGTCACGCGACTGCCCGACATCCAACTGAACTGCGCGCCCCAGGGGCAGCCCGGAAACGACATGACATAGTTGCGTGCGCACTTGGGGCATCACAGCTACGGCAGCCGCCTTTCTGGCCAGGTCCGCACTGAGGCCGGCAGCACAAGCGTTCCGTGAGTGCTGCCCAACCCACGCTTGGCCATCGGGCCCAGCATCCACCAAGGTGTGTGCTGATGAGTGGTCGAGCACGTGCTCGACCGTCATGGGCAGATGCGTGGCATGCAGTATTACTACTAATAACGCACACCACAGCAACCTGTACAAGATGAACTTAGCGACAGCCCGCATAGCCCTCATGGTTTCACGGTCTTACGGAGGACGTGCATCATCTCCCTGATAGCCGCCTCCCTGCCATCACCCTCAACGGCCTCCGCCACACACTTGCGTAGATGGTCTTCGAGCACTATAAGTGCCACCTCCTGAGCGGCAGCGTTCATAGCATTTATCTGCTGAACCACGTCTAGGCAGTAGCGATCATCTTCGATCATCCTGCGGATACCTCGCACCTGCCCCTCTATACGGTTGAGCCGCCTTACAAGCTCCTCTTTATGATCAGCATAGCTCGACGCTCTATCCATACTCTATATTTTTACCTCATAACTTGACGCCTGCGCTATATTATACTTAGTATTAGTAATGAGTATATAGGGAGGAATCAATGATGGCCACCGAGCACACAAGAGTCCTGATCGTACCTGATATGTCCTGCAGCCACTGCGTAAGCAGGGTGGACAAGGCGCTGAAGGGTCTGGAGGGTGTAAGGGAGGTATCGGTAGATCTGGACTTCAAGCGAGTCACCGTCCGATTCGACCCCTCCGCTACTTCCCTGGAGGAGATCGAATTCACCTTGGAGAACATAGGTTACCCCGTAGCAGGCTTAGGAGATGGCGATGGCTCGCCACGAACATGATGCGCACGAGGCATCCGGACACGCCCACCAAGAGGTAGGACGAGGCAGGCGCCGACATCCAACCCCGCACACGGGGACTGTAGAGCCCCGGCACGAGACCATGGAGCGCGAGCACACAGCCCATGACGAGCACTCGGGCCACTCGGAGACCAACCTTGTCCGCGCCTTCTGGCTATCGCTGATACTTACGATTCCTGTGCTGTTCTATTCCGACCTCCTGCAGCACATCCTGGGCTACTCCGCACCCACCTTTCCAGGCTCGAACTGGCTCGCACCCGTCCTGTCCAGCATCATCTACTGGTACTGTGGCTGGATCTTCCTAAGGGGGGCCATCTCGGAGATCGGCCAGGGGCGCCCTGGCATGATGACGCTGGTGGCACTCGCCATAACCACCGCCTACTTCTACAGCCTCGCGGTTACCTTCGGTCTCCTGCAGGGGATGCCCTTCTACTTCGAGCTTGCCACGCTTGTCACGATCATGCTCCTGGGACACTGGATGGAGATGAGGGCGATAGGTCGGGCGCAGAGCGCGCTGGAGGAGCTGGCCAAGCTGCTGCCCGATACTGCCGAGCGCCTGGTTGGGGATACGATCGAGGAGGTGCCGGTGGCGGAACTGCGCGTGGGGGATCTGGTGC
>JBHORE010000010.1:0-5579 GCA_042408415.1 Thermobaculum sp. | reverse complement strand
TGGCAACAGCCACTCCTTGTATCCCTTGCCACCCAGGTCCATGTCGTTCTGGATGCGTCCCACGTGGCCACCACCATTGAATATCAGGGCGGCTCCTTGGCCGGATACGTACAGGTCGCGCGCCGTGGTCGCTCCGCTGCCTGTCGACCAGGACACGGGGTTCACTAGTCCCATAGCGACCATTTTGCGGAACAGCAACAGGGCCTCCTTCATCTGCGGCTGTATGGCCGCGTACTCCCAGTGGTCTCCCAACTTGACCCAGCCAGTGTAGGGGATACCGTAAGCCCCGGCAAAGGCGCTCAACAGGCCGTTGACTCCACCCGAGCCGTTGAATAGCACCCCCTTTTCACCTCGATCGATGGCCGTCTTGAGGAACTTGAACAGCTCGTCGAAGGTGTCCGGCGGGGCCATGCCATATTTATCCAACAGGTCCTTGCGCACGTGGATCAACCCAAAGTTGGGGTAAGTGCCCTTGCCCCAGAATATGGGCTGTTGGTAGATCTTGCCGTTGATCTTCAGCTCCGCCAGCGCGGGCTGCTCGTTGTACTCTTTTATGACGTTTGGGGCCGCGTCCGCGACCTTGCCCTCGAAGGCCGCTATCACGCCCTCGTTGGCCCACTTCTCCAGGAGATCGGGCGCAGCCGGCTGGAGGGCCATGATGTCTGGGATCCTGCCAGTGGCTATGCTGGCGTTGAGCCGCTGGCCGTACACCGAGCCGTCGATCTGCTGGAGCTTGATCTGCACTCCTGTCGCCTTCTCTATGGCCTGCAGGATAGGGTCGTTGTCTCCGACCACAGTAAGGGGCGTCCAGATGGTGACGCCGCTGCTGCTGGCGTTCCTGGCGCAGCCGTAGGTCCCCCCTAGCGTCAGGGCAAGCCCCGCCGCCGCGCCCATCTTCAATACTTGTCGCCTGGTCATCCTGTATCCGTTGTTTTCTGTCATGGCTTCCTCCTCCTTAACCTTTGATTGAACCTATTAGAATGCCTCTGACCACGTATCTCTGAAGGAACGGGTAGAAGAGCAACGGTGGTACTATCAGCAACACGGCCATTGCCGAGAAGACCGATTGTGGTACAAGAGATACGTTCACTCCTAGCTGCTGCAGCTGCAGCTGCCCTGAGATCCCGTTGCGCAGTATCACCGTAGCGGGGTAGAGGTTGTCCTGCACCAAGACGCTTGGCCAGAAGTAGTCGTTCCAGTGTCCCAACCCGTACAGCATGGCGAGCGTAGCTATGATGGGCTGTGAGGTGGGCATCACTATCCTCCAAAACACCGTGAACTGTCCCGCGCCGTCCACTAGCGCTGCCTCTACCACCTCGTGAGGGTACTCCCTAAGGTAGGCCATGGCGAGAAACACCAGGAAGGGTGAGACCAGCCCCGGCAGGATGAGCGCCCAGAACGTATCAAGGAGCCCCAATGCGTGTACCACCAGGAAGAAAGGTATGATCCCTCCGCCGAAGAACAGTGGGATCGCAAAGAATATGATCAGGGACCTGCGAAAAGGTAGGTGAGCTCTGGAGAGTGTCCAGGCTGCCATCATGGTCACCAGGACGTTCAGCAGGGTGCCTATGACCGTCTTGAGCACTGATATCTGGAAGCCATGCAGCAGTGCTGGTGTAGCTAGGATGATACGGTAGTAATCTAGCGTGAAGCCTGATGGAAGCAGGTGGAATGGCTGGCTCATGTAGTTGGCATAGGGCATTACCGAGATGAAGAGGATGTACAGGAAAGGGTAAGCAGTCACTACTAGCAATACCAGCAGCACTAGTACTATCAGGATTTGGTCCAGACCAATTCTTCTTCGAATCTTGAGCATGAATGTGACCTCCGGTTGACTAGAAGAGGCTCCGATTGGAGAGCTTTCTAACTAACAGGTTGGAAGCTATTAGCAGGGAAAATCCTACTACTGCTTGAAATAGCCCAACCGCGGCGGCTAAGCCGAACTCTGCCTGCCCAAGACCTAGCCGGTAGGTTAGGGTCTCTAGTATGTCAGCCGTGGAGTACACCGAGGGGCTGTACTGCACGATTATCTGCTCGAAGCCGGCGTTGATCAGGCTGCCACAAGCCAGCACGAAGAGCACCACCATTGTCTGTGCTATTCCGGGCAGGGTGACGTACCACATCTGCTGCCAACGGTTGGCGCCGTCTACGACGGCTGCTTCGTATAGTGTGGGATCTATTGCAGCTATGGCCGCTAAGTAAAGTAGTGCCCCAAACCCTACGCCCTTCCACACATCCTGAAAGATCATCGTCCATAGGAAGAGGATCGGGTCCGTGAGGAAGAGCAAGGGCTTGATGTCAAGGAGTTTGTGCAAGATGCCGTTCACTGGTCCGTCCGGGGACAGGAGCTCGGCGAATATAGCTGCTACCACCACCCAGGACACGAAGTACGGCAGGAGTGTGGAGGTCTGTATGATTCGCTTGAACCATCGGTAATGTAGCTCGTTGAGCAACAAAGCAAGTATCACCGCCGAGGGAAAGCCAAACAACAGCTTGAGAAAGCTGATGGTCACCGAGTTACGGAGCGCTGCCATGAAGAACGGGTCGCTGAAGATCCTCTCGAAGTTAGCAAAGCCCACCCAAGGGCTGCGCAGGAACCCCAGAAAGGGATCGTAGTCCTGAAAGGCCACAACTATGCCGAACATAGGCCCGTAGCTGAATATGAGCACGGCGAGTAAAGCAGGTAGGAGCATAGTATACAGGGGCCAGCTCCTGCGAATAGCCTGCCAGGTGGTCTTGCCAGCCATCGCCCCGCTCTCGGCAGGCGCACCAACGCCCAGCGCCTCCAGCCGATCGGGCCTATCGGTGGTAATGTTCATGATCTCCTCCGCACCTTAACGCTACAAGTGTTCACGTCTTGGCTTAATAAGCTAGCCCCATCCGCCGGAGGTGACAATGGGCTTTGTGTAACAAACGTTTGACTTTTTTTAACAGATGATGAAATAAGCTAGTGTTGCCTGCGATGCAGTCGGGCGTAGTCGCCGGGAGCGTGTCCAGTGCGCCGCTTGAAGAGACGCGAGAAGTAGCTGGTGTCGTAGCCCAATAGGTGAGCTACCTCGCTCACCGTGAGGTCGGTGTAACGCAGGTACTCCTGCGCCCTGGATATCCGCAGGTTTATGAGGTATTCGCTGGGGGTCATGCCGGTCTGCTGGGCGAACACGTGGCAGAAATAAGGCATACTGAGACCTATCTCCTGGGCCACGCCGGAGACCGTGACGTTCTTCTCCAGGCGGTCCTCCATGATCTCGATGGCACGATGCACGAGATCCCGCCTCCAGCCCTCGCGGTCTTCCCTGCAGGCCTTGGCCCTGTTGAGGTGGCGCGCGAGGTTGGCGATGGTGTTGGCTATCGTGCCGAGCAGCGCCGCGGCTCCCTCCATCTGGGATGTGGTCTTGTGGGGGGACCTATCTATGGCTGCCTGGTATTCCTCCCAAGGTATGTCGTGCTTGGCTGCCCATCGCTTGTGCCAATCTAGGTCGAAGATGTCCTCAAGGATCACGTACTGGGTCATCACCTCACCCACCGGGTGCCCATCCACTACTACGGGCGCTCTGGCCTGTCCAAGAGTGTTGTGGAAGGTCTTGTGGATGTAAGGCTCGGTGTGGTCCGGGCTGCTGATGGGTGTGACGGCTGGCGTCCTCCTGTTCCAGGTCCTCCACCCCAGCACGTTCCCTACCAGGAACCACAGCTCGGGCTCTCCCTCGTAGTTGTGCCTGATGCGCTCCCAGAATTGGGAGAAGCGAGGCTCGTCCATGTAGTACTCCATCAGAGGCAGGGAGACTTCCAGCCCGCAGAGCTTCTTCATGCTCTCCGATATGTCCCACACCATCGCCGAATCTATGAGCTCGAATATGTCGGGGATGGGTGTTCCTGGTAGCTGCATGGGATTCCACCTGGAGAGATTGCGTTCATACACCGCCAGCCTCGCAAGCGAGGTGAACTGGGCGATCCCTCCGGGATTTCCAATAACGCGTACGGAGTGGACCCGCACTGGATCGAAGGTGAGGGCATAGGTCTCGAAGGGGCGCCTCTCGCCCCGCCGGTCCCTGAAGTCGTAGTTTGGGGTGATATTCAGGTTGTTCGCTTGGGTCCAGTGTGACCTTTGATCCGTGCGCACCTCGACTCTCAGCGAGGTCCACCATCCCCCGTCGCGGTAAGGAAAGCCCATGGTCATCTCTATACAGTTACAAATCACCGGGTGGGGGAAGGTGATGCAGTACCAGTCAGGACCTTGGGATTCGTTCCAGCCATCGAACGTATCAAAGGTGTTGGCACCACTGAACTCTGAGAGGGGCTTACCGTGCAGGCGGTGGGCGCTGTCGTTGAGCAGCACCTTAGGATCACGCGCGCCACCGCCACATGGATCGGCCACAGAAGCCTTGATCCTGACCCCTGGCAGCAGGGCCAGGTTCTTGTCGGCCCTTGGAGATGTTAGCTGCCCCACCATGGCCATATACCTGCATCCTCCCTAAAGTAAGTTGTAGCATCCATCGAGAGGACAGGCAATACCGGGTCATGGTATCTGAAGCCTCTCCTTTAGTAGGGCTTTGATTTGTGGCCAGTCCTGGTCCGTGATGGCGTACACGACGGTGTCCCGCACGTAGCCAGCGGGCATGATCATGTGCCGCCGCAGCACGCCCTCGCGGACAGCTCCCAGCTTCTCGATCGCCCGCTGGCTGCGGATATTGCGGGAGTCCGTGCGCAGCTCCACCCTGATGGCCCCTAGGATCTCAAAGGCATGCTGCAGCAGCAGGTACTTGCTCTCGGGATTGACGCGTGTGCCCCAGTACTGAGGGGATATCCAAGTTGATCCTATCTCGAGCCCACGATCCTCCGGCCTGATGTTCATGTAGGTGGTCACTCCCACGGCCTGCCCGGTCGCGAGCAGAACGATCGCGAAGGGCACCATCGCCGGCGTGTTCCTTAAGTGCGATATATAACGCTCCATTGACTCCAGTGTGAGTTCCTGCGGCTTGTTGCGCATGTAGGCTAGGGATACCAGGTCGCAGTGCTCGAGCAGATCGAGGGCGTGATGGCTATCCAGGGGCTCCAGCAGCAACGAATCTCCCTGCAGCTTTGTGGGTAGCACTACAAATCGCTCTTGCAATCGTGGTAATCCATGATCTTTACAGCCCACCTCGGTTGATTATATCAAATCTCCTTATCACCAGGCGCATTACAGTCTCCGACCTATACACGCATATATACAAACAAATTCTATTAAGCTATTGCTTTCATCCTATTAATTATTTTAAAAAAATGTATGTACTTAAATACTCTCTATATGTATACTAGAGTATACACTCTCACATTTGTGTTATATATGGACCGTATATATAAATTTAATGCAAAAAGACTGCTGTTTGTGGTGGTGTTGTTGCTCATCAGCAGTGCTTCGGGAGTGCGCGCCCATGAGGGTGTAGTTGGCCCAGGGGATAGGTCCACAAGGTCGAGGGGAGACGTGCTTCGGGGCACGACAAGGCAGGATGAATTGTTTGGCTATGCTGGGAATGATAGGTTATATGGAGGGGCTGGGAGAGACAAGATCTACGGTGGAATGGGCAACGACTACCTGGTGG
>JBHORE010000007.1:0-4949 GCA_042408415.1 Thermobaculum sp. | reverse complement strand
CAGCTACCAGCCACCTAGCAGCGTTCATAGGTCTTCAGATAACTCCAAATTTTACTGATCGTCCTTACTCTGTACCGCTGTATTTTGGTTTTCTCGAATTTCAACTTCTGATAGTTGCTGACGTAGGTCGTTGAGTTTCTGACCAATGTAGTAGATATAGACGAAGATACCTATCCATACGACAAGTAATGCAGCGAAAAGAAATCCAAAATTATCCATTTTCGATACTCCTGATTTCTAACTCATCCTCTATTATCGCTATTCTTGTTCTTATAATAAGAATCCATATGAAGAGCAATGTGAAAGCTAATAGAGACACCATAAATGCCTGCAGCATCTCAGGAGGCATGCTGACCTGGCCGGGCTCTACAACCTGTTGTGGATGAAGGGTTCTCCACCACTTAGTGGACATATAGACTATAGGCACATCCACGAAACCAACTATTCCTAGTACTGCAGCATATCGTGCGCCTTGTTGCTTGCTAGGAGCATAAGCTCTTAGCATGAGGTATCCAAGGTAGATAAACCACAGGATTAGAGTGGTGGTCATTCTTGGATCCCAACTCCACCATGTGCCCCATACTGGCTTGCCCCAAAGGGATCCAGTGATGATCATGATGGTTGTAAAGACAAGCCCTACCTCCGCAGAAGCACGCGCTAACGCATCCCAAAAGCGGCTGCTCTTGAAGAGGTACACGATGCTAGCCACGAACACTAAGAAAAATGCTAGGAAGCCATTCCATGCAGTAGGAACATGATAGTAGAAGATACGTTGCACGTCACCTTGCGTGGCATCTGTGGGAGCATATAGCAGTGTCATATAAAGAGTTAGTGCCATGAGTGGCAAGGTAACAAACGCTAGCACTTGGCTTAGCTTGTCCACCCAGCCATAAGAACGTGTAGATTGTACTGTTGCTGTTAGTTGTGCCAAGGTCTTACTCCTCTAAGACTTGATCAAATAAGATGTACCCAGCGCATATGAATAGCGCATCGAAGGCTATTAGAAGGCCAGTCCATGGAGCTCTGTTCATAGCCGTTGTGCCAGTCAAGTGATTAGCTGTGGCTTCCACGGTGGCTATGGTTACAGGCAACAGTATTGGAAATATAAGTACTGGCAGCATGATCTCTCTTGCTCTGGTACTGGCTAGAAGTCCTGCGAACATGGTGCTGATTGACGCAAAACCTATAGTACCCAATATCAAGATAGCTACTATGGGCAATGTAATAATCTGCAGGTTGAACAGCACCACAAACATTGGTAGTATCAGGGCTTCTGCAAACAACATGAAAAGTATGTTACCTATAAGCTTTGCTATGTACAAAGCACCCAGCTCTAGGGGTGCCGTTATAAGACCTTCCCAACCTCCGCGTTCTTTCTCAAGAAATATAGTGCGCCCCACGTTTACCGCGCAACTGAAAAATATTGACACCCAGATTATTCCAGGTCCTATTGATTTTACATTTTCTACCCGAAGATCGAAAGCGTAGTTGAATATGACAAGTATCTGGAGGGCAAATACGAACATCGAGATAATGATTTCTCTTCGTCTTATCTCGAGAACCAGGTCTTTGTGAACTAAAGCTATGACTTGTTGCCAAAATTTCATGGTTGGATAGTTAGTTTACGGCTCTGCGCGGGATACTGTAGGTCTATTGAATCAATCTCCTGTACGTTCTTATCTGCTATTATGCTCCCATTAGATAATACCAGCACACGATTACCTACCCTTAATCCAAATTCACGGTCGTGGCTGCTGAAGACTATCGTGCCGTCGTACTGGGTAAGAACCTCTTCCAGTTTGTGAGTAGACTCTGCATCGAGTCCTGTACTGGGCTCGTCCAGCAGTAGTATTTCTGGTTGGTGAATCAAGGTCTTGATAATCGCTAGCTTCTGTTGCATGCCTCGGGAGTAATTGCGCACTCTGGAATCCAGAAAAGATACCAGGCCAAATGTATATATCAAGGGCATGTAGAATTTTTCAGGATCCTTTACTGAGTACAGCTTCGAGTACAGGTTAAGGTTTTCCCTCGCAGTGAGGTCGTCATAGAGGGTGATGTTGTGACCTAGATAACCTATCCTATTTCGTAGGTCACGCTTGTACTTTATCGCTTCAAGTCCAAAGAGCGTTAGCTCTCCTCTGCTAGCTCTGGACAGAGTGGCTAAAATCCTCAGCAGAGAGGTTTTGCCGGACCCATTTGGTCCCCATAATAAAACCCTCTCCCCCGCAAAGATCTTGATATTTATGTTCCTTAGCGCCCAACGACGGTTATAAAGCTTTCCTATACCTTGGGCTTCTATAACAGGTAAGGGATTACTCATAGATTGTGAGGCTTTGGTAGAAAACATACATGTACAGGAGGCTTTTCCCTATGTGATATGGAAATCACTGTGTATTTCCTTGGGAGGGTTTGGACTGGAACTTGGAGGGGCACTTAGCAAGCAGGGTGTGAGCATGGAACACCTGCCCATCATAGGTGCCCTCCACCACCACATCAGCATTGTCCTTGAAGATGTCAGGCACCACACCCTGATACTCCACCCTCATCCTGCCAGACCCATCATAGGCTGTGAAGCTGAGCCTGTCTCCTTGCCTGGAGATGGAGCCAGGCAACACCTTGCCTGACACCCTGACCTGTCCTCCATGATAGGAGGACTGCAGCTCGGAGACCTTCAGGTAGTAGACGGTGTTGGCCGAGAAGTTGGAGGCCACCAGGTAGAGGATGGCGGCAGCTGCCACCAGTCCCACAACCAGCAGTCCCAAGTTTCTTCTCCTCGTGGTGTCTACTGCTACAGCTTGTGCCATTCCCTTGGCAGTATACCACATGGAGCAATCTCTTCAAGCTTCCAATACTTCTGGGGCTGGCTTTTTGGCATCTTACTACTCCTGCATTAGCTATCCGCTTGATTTTCACTTGATAGCTGATAATTGTTTAATAACGAGTCCGTGCCATCTTTTCACTCTTAAAAAGATGTATGCTGGAGGACTTGATAAAGGTCTAAGGAACATAGGCTGACTTACTGTGACTTACTGGCCTGAGTATTTAATTTTTAATGTCGGTAGTTGTTATCATAGAGCGAAGGGCGTTTGCTAGTTTGTGTTTGTAGTCACAAAGTGCGACAATAAGATGCAGGTAATTTATAGAGAGAGATTATTTCTTGGTGACCTCTTACTGATATTTTTGTACTTACAACCATGCTGCAAGGGGCTATATAAGACATGAGTGTTTTGACCACCTTATTTGCTAATAAGGCAAAGAGCGATGGTACAACCCCTATCTGGTATCGGCGTATAACCACCTTCAATGCTTTTGCTGTTTGGATGCTTATAGTACTGGGGGGTATAGTTCGAGTCACCGAGTCAGGTACTGGTTGTGGTGCTTCTTGGCCTAAGTGTAATGGTCAGTGGATTCCTCCATTTGAGTTTCATCCTATGGTGGAATGGAATCATAGGCTATTTGCTGTGCTCGTTGGTTTCTTGATGCTTTTCACCGTGCTCTCGACGCTGCTATGGTTCCGAAAGCCTCGTAGGTTGTTGGTTTTCGCTCTTCTTGCAGCTGCTTCCTATATAGCACAGGCCATATTGGGTGCTCTCACCGTTATCTTCGAGGTTGGTCATGGATGGGTGGCAGCCCACATGGGTAATTCTATGATCCTAATGGGCTCTACCATTCTCCTGGCCCTGTTTGCCAGAATAGGCGCAGTTCCTTTAAGTGAAAAAAGCGGATGGCTAAGATGGTTTGCCATCGCAACTCTGATATGGACGTATATAGCCCTCTTCTCTGGATCAGCTGTCATTGGTGAAGGCGCAGATATAGCTTGTCCTGCATGGCCTCACTGTAGCGATGCCAATATACTTCCCCAAAACTACTTGCAATGGGTGAACTTTGGTCATCGTCTGGCTGTTGGTGTGGCTGACATCTTAATGTTATTGCTTGCTGTGGGTGTTTGGAGGAAGAGGCGAGGCGACCGTCTGGTAATGTCTGCCACACATGTATTGGCTATGTTCTATGTTTCTCAGGTGTTCATAGGGGCGTTCACGATCTGGACTAAGGCTTCGCCAACAATGAAGGGGTTGCATTTAGCCATAGCTGCAGCTACTTGGGCAGCACTCGTGGTTCTTGTAACTCTGATTTGGGTAGGGGAGCCCCAGGCGAGCAAGATCAAGAAGGGGTCTAAGGGGTTGTCAAAGCGAGTGTTCTCTAGGGTGCCAGAACCCGTGAGAGCCTACTTTGCGTTGATGAAGCCTAGGATAATCCCTTTACTGCTTGTGCCCACCATCGCTGCGATGCTGATAGCTGCTGTTCAGCATCCGCCTCAAGGCTCTCTGCTGGAGTTGATGTTCTGGACCGTTCTTGGTGGTATCTTGGCCACGGGGGGGGCACACTCCATCAACAACTTCCTAGATAGGGATATAGATGCCAAGATGAGGCGGACCAGAAACCGTCCTGTGGTTACCGGCAGGGTTAGCCCTGAGCGAGCTCTTTGTTTTGGTATTTTTCTTAGCATCCTAGCCCTAGTTGAGATGTGGGTATTTGTGAATCCTGTGGCGGCGGTACTGGCTATACTAGGAAACTTATTCTACGTATTCGTCTACACAGCTTGGCTCAAGAGGACTACTACGCAGAATATAGTTATAGGGGGAGCCGCCGGTGCAGTTCCGCCGTTAGTTGGTTGGGCGGCAGTTACAGGTGATGTTGGTCTACCGGCCATACTATTCTTTGCGATTATCTTCTTCTGGACTCCAGCTCATTTCTGGTCATTAGCTCTGGTTCGCCAGGAGGATTATAAAGCCGCTGGTATTCCGATGTTGCCCGTAGTAAAGGGCCAGGAAGCTACCATGAACGGCATACTAAAGTATGCCGTGCTGCTGTTTCTCAGCACTATCTTACCTTTTCTAACCCATTCCCTCGGTTGTATTTACCTCGTTGTGGCTATATCTTTGGGATTG
>JBHORE010000006.1:0-12380 GCA_042408415.1 Thermobaculum sp. | reverse complement strand
CCACCCCTGTTGCAGGGGGTCGCGGGCTCTACCGCCGGTCGGGAATTGCACCCTGCCCCGAAGGCCTTATTTATTTCCACTAAGATTATATCATTATCTGGATGGTGAACGCCCAGTGGTAATCAGGAAATATATCAATCGCCATCCAAGCAGTAGCACGCCTGTTACAGCAAGAGTGACCAACATGAACGTAACGATGAAACCTTCCCTGAGAACTAGACCTCTTATCAGGAGACCTAGCAATATTCCCCCTATCCAAGTTAGCGCCGATCTCTTCATGAACTCTCCAAGAACGGCAGTAGGCCTATATGCGCCCGTGAACACTGAGACGATAAACCAGCCTGTAACCAAGGGTGTTGCCACCCTTATCAGGTTTGCCAAATAGTGAACCTGTATGTGATGGCTTCTAAAGCCAAGTACTACGAAAAGTATGATAGCTAGTACATCGCCAGCCACGAGCAAGTATGTGGTTCTTCTTCCCAGTGGTCTTTCTCTTTCAGCAACACTCATTGCAAACTCCTGGCGGATTCTAGGCTAAGATAATCTCTAACAATAGTGTACCAGTAAGCAGCTCCCCAGACCCTTATGAATTTCCATGTTGGTTGATTGGAAAAGCTTTGGTATTGAGTCTTGTGGCCGGGACACGAATATGTACGGAGGCTCTTATTCGATCTGCTTTATACTCTACTTAATGTTTGCCTCTGAACATCGAGTAGGTGTTCAAAAATTAGTGTTTGGGAGGAGCTAGATGGAACTTCGCGAGCTTAGAGAGAGTGATCTGCTTGATCTCTTGGACCTATGTAGCAGGACGCTGCCTCTGGATAAGTTCTCTATAAACTTGCTAAAGCATCGTATATTTCAGGAGCCAGAACATAGGCCAGAATACCAACTGTCCTTATGGGATGGAGATAAGCTAGTGAGTGTTATGCTAGGAGGTGTCCGTACGTCAGAAGAAGGTCCTGCCCCCGCCATAAGGCTATTTGCTACTGATCCTGCTTACCAGAGGAGAGGTTATGCTACTCAGTTGCTGAAAGAGCTGATAAACAGGATTCAAACTGACGGTATGAAAACCCTGAGGGTTGGGGGAAGCGCCCCCATCTACTTCTGGCCGGGAGTGGACGTAAGGTATACCCCGGCCATCTGCTTCTTGATCAATCATGGTTTTCAGATTGCGGACGTTAGGTGTTTCAACATGGAAGTAGATTTGCTCTCTCGAGACTGGGATACATCTGGCGACGAAGACAGGCTTGCTAGGGAGGGCCTTGTGTTTCGAAGGTTATCGGTGGATGATAGAGAGGAGTTTAGTAAATGGCTTCTAGATGTTTGGGGACCTACGTGGCAATGTGAAGCCCTGGCTACATACCAAAATGAACCAATATCGACACATATAGCTCTGCGTGATGGTAGGATATGTGCCTTTGCCTCTTATGGAGGCACGGCTTTTGAGAATGGGTTTGGCCCCACTGGTACTGAAGAGCAGCTAAGGGGTAAGGGAATTGGTCGGATTCTTTTCTATAGATGCATGCGTGATCTCAGGATGCTGGGTCACGAGAAGTGTGAGGTAATATGGGTGGGGCCTATACCGTTTTATGCGAAGGTAGCGGATGCCAAGATAAATAGAGTATTCTGGGTGCTAGGTAAACAGATCTAACTAAGTCTTAGGGGAGTAGTATGCCTGTAAGAGTAGCTATATTAGGATGCGGTCTTATAGCTCAAAGAGAGCATATACCTGCATACGTAAGGTCCGAGGATGCACAGATAACAGTATTCGCTAGCAGAGACTTATCTAAGGCTGAGAGATTAAAGAATGAGTATGGGGCCAACGCGGCCACTGATGATTGGAAAGAAGCGATTCTAAGGGACGATGTAGATGTGGTAGATATTTGCTTGCCTAACTACCTACACGCCCCAGCCGCGATAGCAGCTGCTGAGGCAGGCAAGCACATCATAGTTGAGAAACCCATAGCTAGGACTATTGCTGAAGCTGATACTATGATCGAGGCTGCTAACAAGAACGGGGTCAAGCTGATGGTGGCCCACAGCTTGAGGTTTGCTCCGCCAGCCGAGGAGGCTCAAAGATTGGTCAGCGAAGGGTTTATAGGAGAGGTGAAGGCAGTAAGAGCTCTTCTCAATCATGCTGGCCCTATAGAGTACTGGGGAGCTACTGATACCTGGTTCTTCGAACTCACGAAATCAGGTGGAGGGGCCTTATTGGACCTAGGTATTCATGTTGCCGATCTGGTCCAATGGGTTGTGGGTGCTCCTGCGTCCTCAGTTTCGGCCATGTTGGTCAATAGCGGCCGTTTTGGTGAAGTTGAAGATATGGGCATGGCTACGATCCGGTTCAGCAATGACGTGCTCGGTTTCATACAGGCTTCATGGAATTACAGGCCGAAGAATGAGGCTAACCTAGTCGTCTATGGTGATAAGGGTACGTTGTATGCTTGGGCATATCCTGGAAAACCGCTTGTCGCGAATCTTAAGTCTGATGATTCTCCAGATGGCAAGCTGGTAGAGTTGGAAGTTCCTCAGAGTAGCCGCAGGAAAAATCCGTTTGATTACTTCGTGCGCTGGGTATTGGATGAGGCTGAGCCGTTCTCCACAGGCGAGGAAGCTAGGGCGGCACTACAGATAATTACGGGAGCTTATGCATCAGCCAAGAGCCGTTGTGAGGTTGAGCTCCCTAGGTTTTAGCTTTGTTCGCCCTTCTTTGCCTTATTATGTAGCTACCGCCCTGAGTGGCGGTAGCCGCGATCACCACCCACAATAGGCCGGCTATATAACCGCCAATTACGTCTGTGAAGTAATGGTAGCCGAAATATATCCTGCTAGCTCCTATGAACAATGCTAGGAAGATAGCTATTATAAAGCTTACTGTACCGTACAACTTGCCGAATAACACCCAGATAATACTGGCGAGGGCTATGTAGAATACTACGGAGTTCATCGCATGTCCACTGGGAAAGCTGTAATCGCCTATCTGGTGGACGCCTGGCCAGCTGGGACGAGGACGTGTTACGTAGTCCTTAAAGACCTTGTTTACTAATATGCCTCCAACTACAGACACCACAAGGAATGTTGGAATACTTCTATAACCCTTTGCAAAAAGCAGAGCACAGGTAGCGGCTGTTAACGGGCCAATTACTATAAATGATCCAAGGTATGTTCCTAAAGCGAACATTGGTCCAGGGAAACTTGATGCATGGTTCCTGAGATATAAGTATATAGTTCGGTCTATGCTAATCGATTGTTCCAGGAATACATCGCGGGCGATTATAGCCATTAGGAGAATGAGCATCAAGGATCCCACGAATCCTAAGAGGAGTATCGAGATCCTGGCAGGGGATGTCCCGATCCTTTCCTCCAGCTCGGACAGATGCTCATCACCTATAGCTAGAGGTTGCTCCTCTCTCGTGAGGTCTCTATCAACTCTATCTTGCAAATATCCAGCTCCTTTATAAATCTAGCTTGTGCTTTGATACATTGTGGTCAATATTGCACCTAGCAAGAAGACTACTATACCAGTTACAAGGATCAACCAAGGTACAGGAATGGTGCCCCTCCATCTGGCAAGCACGCCTTCTTGGTAAGGGTTGTACTGTGCCTTGCGTCTATTACGTCTTAGCGAGCCAGCTAGGAAGAACATCCATATAGCCAGCGCTACTTTAAGTACGAGAACGGATGCATAGGCGGTTCCCAGACGCGTATTGGAAAGTCTATCGAAAGTGAGGATACCTCCACTGGCAAGCAGCAACCACATGGCTATGGATACTATGTTTTGAAACCTCCTGGCTATATTTATCCTCAGCTTATCGTCGATAGTTGCCTCTTTGAGGCTGGGGATCAGTACAAAAGCGTAGAATATGCTACCGCCTAGCCAGGCAGCGGCAGATACTATGTGTATAGTTCTGAAGATAATGACTATGGTCTCAAGCAAATCGATCCTCGAAGTGGTTTCTAGGGCTCTGTCTAATTGTAATTGATTACTCTGCTATACTCAGCCTGTAGGTAATCTTAGGAGTAATGACTTTGATTAAGGAGAGCGTGCTCGAGGAATTAAGGTCTATACTTGGTCCTTCAGGACTGCTTGTAGATCAGGGGGATTTGTTAGCCTACTCTATAGATGGCACCTGGTTGGAAGCCATGCCAGACTGTGTGGTTTTGCCCACAACCACACAACAGGTTGCCCAGGTAATGTCCATAGCTAATAGGGAGCTCATTCCCGTAGTGCCTCGCGGAGGCTCTTCCAACCTCTCCGGCGGTACTATCCCCATTAATGGGGGCATAGTTATGAGCCTCACCAGGATGAACAAGATACTCGAGATAGATCCGGACAACCTAATCGCTGTAGTGCAACCGGGACTAATAACTCATGATCTACAGAGTGAAGTCCGTAAATATGGCCTTTATTATCCACCTGATCCTTCCAGCGTGCAACATAGCACTATAGGGGGCAATATAGCCGAGAACGCTGGTGGATTAAGATGCCTGAAGTATGGTGTAACCAGCAAGTACGTATTGGGCATGGAGTATGTCACTCCTACAGGCGAGATAGGTAGGGCTGGCGGAAGAGTAATCAAGAACGTGACGGGGTATCAGCTTGAGCAGTTGCTCGTTGGTAGTGAAGGAACGCTAGCTATCATTACCGAAATAACGCTTAGATTGATTCCTTATCCAAAATATAGACGCACCCTGATGGCGGTATTTGGCAGACTGGAGGATGCTGGTAGGGCGGTGTCGGAGATCACTCGTGCAGGGATAATACCAGCTGCTATGGAGTTGATGGACAAGTCATGCATCCAGGTGGTAGAGGATTACCTTCACGTAGGTTTGCCGATCGAAGCAGATGCTATGCTGCTTGTAGAGTCGGATGGATACTATGAGTCTGCGGTGGAAGCTGAGATAAGACTTATAAACGGCATATTATCGGAACTAGCTACTGAAGTGACTTTGGCCGAGGATGAGTTCCAAGCTGAGGAGCTGTGGCGAGCTAGAAGATCTGTTAGCCCTGCTGTAGCTAAGATAAAACCGAACAAGCTTGGCGAGGATGTATGTGTCCCTCGTAGTGCTGTTCCAGAGATGATACGCAGGTGCCAGGAGATAGCCGAAAAATACGACTTGAAGTTGGTTATCTATGGACATGCCGGCGATGGCAATATTCATCCTAACATACTCTTTGATAAGAGGGATCTTGATGAGCTGAGTAGGGTGCAGAAGGCTGCTGCTGAGATCTTTCAGTCAGCTGTGGAGTTGGGTGGTACGCTCACAGGGGAGCATGGAATTGGACTGCTCAAGAAGGGTTTTCTTGGTTTGGCTCTTGACAATACCACTATAGGAGTAATGCGGACCATTAAGCGAGCGCTCGACCCAAACAATATACTCAATCCTGGCAAGATATTTCCCGATGAGGAATCGTACTTGCAGGTGCCTTTTGAAGTGGGTAGGACTTAACTGGAGTTGAGAGGAGTAAGCTATGGCTAATTTGGAAGAGTTTCAGGATCAGGATTATATAAGCGTGGATCATTTGGCGCTCAAATCCTGGGTGACAGAAGTCTTCTGTAGGCTAGGCGTACCCAGGGAGGATGCTGATGTTACTGCGGATGTACTGGTTGCGGCCGATCTTAGAGGCATAGAGAGTCATGGGGTGGCTCGTCTTGGTCGCTATACGGGTAGATTGATGAAGGGGCTTATCTCTCCTATGGCGAATCCTGTAATAGTGAGGGAAACACCTTCTACTGCTCTTGTGGACGGAAACAATGGGCTGGGTCAGCCTGTAGCCAAGTGGGCCATGCAGTTGGCTATAGATAAAGCAAGAGAAGTTGGAAGCGGCATAGTTGCTGTAAGAAACAGTAATCACTATGGCATAGCTGGCTACTACGCGATGATGGCACTCGAGCATGACATGATAGGGATGAGCCTGACTAACTCAAGCCCGCTGGTGGTACCTACTGGGGGTAGAAAAGCTGTGATAGGTACTAATCCGATTGCTGTGGCCATCCCAGCGGGTAAAGAGAGGCCATGGGTGCTTGACATGGCGACAAGTGTGGTTCCTAGAGGTAAGCTTGAGGTGTACGCAAGGAAGAACAAGCCTATGCCTCTAGGTTGGGCAGTAGACGAGACTGGTCAGCCCACAACAGATGCACAGAGGGTCCTGGATGCGCTGACTGCACGTATAGGTGGAGGCATATTACCTCTCGGAGGTACGGCTCTATTTAGTGGTTATAAAGGCTATAACCTATCTGTGATGGTGGATCTGTTATGTGGAGTACTGCCTGGTTCAAATTGGGGGCCTAAGGTAGATGAGACCGTGGATGGCCAGTTAGTACCATCCAGGGTGGGACACTTTTTCTGGGCGTTGAGGGTAGATGCCTTCAGATCCATCGACGAGTTCAAGCAAGATATGGATGATTACATCAGAATGCTCAAGGAGTCCCCGAAGGCTGAGGGGGAGGATAGGATATGGGTAGCAGGTGAGAAAGAGTGGGAGCTTCAAGAGGAATATTCTCGTGAAGGAGTTCCCCTCTATTACAAAGTCGTCGAGACCCTGCGGGGCATAGGGCAAGATGTGGGGCTCCCATTCGATGCTATGGTGTTGGGGGATGGGCATAATACATAGCGATGGGCTGGAGATGTTCCTCCAGCCCATCGCGCTTCTACACTTCTATATTGAAGCTAGCTCTGATAGTTGATGCATAGCGTCTTTAGTGTTCGGGTAAAGGCTCTTATAGACTTCGTAGTAGCGCGCATAGAGGGTGGATCTTGATTGGTCTGGGTATGTTATTTCGTCCCTGAGAGCTATAAGAGAACATGCGTCTTCGACGTCTTTGTATATACCGGAAGCAACCCCAGCCAATAGCGCCGCGCCGTAGGCTGGCCCCTCTTCAGCTACTGTGCGTTTTATAGGTAGACGATATATATCAGCCTGGATCTGCCTCCAGAGCGGACTGCGTGCACCACCACCTATGGCTCTGACCTCATTTACCTCCACGTCTAATTCTCTGATGATCTGGAGAGAATCCAGCATGCTGAACACGACGCCTTCCATGACTGCACGAGTCATGTGAGACTTATCGTGTCTGGCTGTTAACCCGAAGAACGATCCCCGTGCGTGAGGGTCCAAGTGAGGCGTACGCTCGCCGGTTAGGTATGGTAGGAAAAGTAATCCTTCAGATCCTGGTGGGGCTGTGCTGGCAAGCTCAGAGAGCTGATCATAGTTCAGACCCCCAAGGAGGTCTCTCCACCATCGGAGTGAGCCTCCAGCCGAGAGCGTCACACCCATCAGGTGATATTTACCAGGGACGGCATGACAGAAAGCGTGTATCCTACCAGAGGGGTCGGGACGAAACTCTTCGGAATGTACGAAGAGAACCCCACTGGTACCTATAGAGGAGCTCATAAGCCCTTCTTTGATGATGCCTGTACCCACGGCGGCTGCTGCATTATCGCCACCGCCTGCGGCCACCGGTATCTTGGAACCCAAGCCTAGGCTCTCGGTCAGGTCCTGGGATATATAGCCTGTTACTTCAGGACCTTCGAATACCTTTGGGAGCCATTCTAGTGGGATTTCAAGTGCTTCCAGAATCTCCGTGGACCAGTCTCTCGCTTTTACATCCAAGAGGAGAGTTCCGGCAGCATCCGATGCGTCGGTTGCGAATTCACCCGTCAGTTTGTAACGAACGTAGTCTTTCGGAAGAAGGACGTGCCTAACTTTGGAGTAGTTCTCTGGTTCGTTTTCTCTAAGCCATAGGATCTTCGGCGCCTGGAAGCCTGTTAGTGCTGGGTTGCCAGCTATAGCTATCAGCCTATCGTAACCAACGATCTCGGTCATCTCTTCGCACTGCTTGGCAGTTCTTTGATCGTTCCACAGCAGTGCAGGACGGATTACTTCGCCTCTCTCGTCCAGAAAGACGGATCCATGCATCTGGCCGGTAAGTCCTAGTCCCAGGATCTCATCCTTAACCTGTTGGACAACTTTATGTAGGGATTCCTGGGTCGCTGTCCACCAGTCCTCTGGGTTCTGCTCGGTCCATCCTGGCCTTGGGGTGTAGAGCGGATATTCCGAGGTTGATTCAGCCACTAACTTTCCTGATTGATCTACAGCTAGAACCCTGACACCGGTAGTACCTACATCGATACCTATTACTACAGGCATAGTTGCTCCCCGTAATTCTATAGTTTCCTAAGAAGGCAGAAATAGTGTATACGAACTGGGGGAAATTGCCAATTCCAGCCTAACTACTGTGTGCCTGAGAGTAGACTAGCTGCTGCTCGGTCTACGACCCATATCAGCACACCGCTAGCTGGGTTTACCATCTGAGCAGGGTACTTGACTGGATCGTGTTCGCCCTCCAGAACCGATTTGAGAGCTTTGGCCTTACCCTCTCCAGATACCAAAAAGACTACATTGGCTGCCGCGTTGATAAGGTTAGAAGTAAAAGTGATCCTGTAGGTGTTCAGCTTGGGTACGTAGTTATGTACCACCAATCTGTCAGTGACATGCAGGGCATCGGTTTCAGGGAACAATGAGGCTGTATGTGCATCATCTCCCAATCCGAGAAATATAAGGTCGAATCTTGGGGGATCTCCAGGCACAGTCTTCTTTACAATCTCTTCGTATTCTCTGGCAGCTTCTTCGGGTGGCAGCTCACCCTTCATTCTGAAGATCCTGTCTTCGGATATGCCGAGTGGCTGCAGGAGATATTGGTGTGCCGATCCGTAATTGCTGTCCGGGTGATCCGGAGGCACACATCTCTCGTCGCTCCAGAAGAAGAGAACTTTGTTCCAATCGACTTTGCCTCTGTATTCGTCCGAAGCCAGCAGCTTGTACATTGCCACAGGCGTTGAGCCCCCTGATAGCGCCACGAAGAATGAGCCGTGGTCATCTATTGATTCTTTAGCTTTGGATATGAACTGCTCAGCTCCAGCTCGAGCTACCTCAGAAGAATTCTCTACAATCGACAACTTTCCTGCCATCTACTAACAACCTCTGTCCAGATAATTGATCACTATAGCCAGCGCCACTCCCTACCGTCTCGGTAGAGCAGGCGGTCAGCGTCCCTCGGACCCCAGCTCCCGCTTTCGTAGTTAGGGAACTGAGGTGGAGGCAGCTGTTTCCAGGCATCCAGTATGTCGGTTATGAATGCCCAGGAGGCTTCCACCTCGTCGTGGCGGGTGAATAGGGTTGAGTCACCTATCATGGCGTCGAGCAGCAATCTCTCATAGGCCTCGGGAGGCTCGATGCCAAAGCCTGTTCCGTACAGGAACTCCATTTTTACCGGCCGTATATTGAGCCTGGTGCCCGGGGTCTTGACAGATACAGTCAATGATATACCTTCGTCTGGCTGTATCCGTAGCGCCAGTACATTAGGCTCGATAATGCCGTCCGTCTGCTGTCCAAAGAGGAGCAATGGGGGCTGCTTGAACTGGATTGCGATCTCGGTGACTCTCTTCTTCAGCCGTTTACCAGTACGCATGTAGATGGGTACGCCTTGCCAGCGCCAGTTGTCTATAAACAGCTTGATCGCTACGTAGGTCTCGGTGATTGATTCAGGATCTACGTTTGGCTCCTGTCTGTAACCAGGCACTTCTTTCCCATCTATAACGCCGGGTCCATACTGGCCTCTGACCACTTGATCTGCCACAGCGTTACCTCGAATCGGGCGGATGGCTCTGAGAACCTTGACCTTTTCATCGCGCACTGAGTTGGCATCGAACGCCACGGGCGGCTCCATTGCTACTAGGTTGAGGAGCTGCAATAGGTGACTCTGCATCATGTCTCTTAGGGCGCCTGATTCCTCATAGTATTTCCCGCGCCCTTCGATACCTATAGATTCAGCTGCTGTTATTTGTACGTGGTCTATGTAGTTGCGATTCCATATGGGCTCAAATATGGAGTTTGCGAATCTGAATACCAGTATGTTTTGTACGGTTTCCTTGCCTAAGTAGTGGTCTATACGGAATATCTGGTCCTCAGAGAAGAACTGATGCAGCAGGTCATTGAGCTCTCTTGCTGACTGCAAATCGTGTCCGAAAGGCTTCTCTATGATGATACGGGTGTATCCTTGCTCAGCTTTGCGAGATCTTCCGCTTAGCCCTACATCGCCTAGTCTTTCGACTATAGTTTCATAATATGATGGAGAGGCTGACAGGTAGTATAGTCTGTTCCCACCGATTCCTTTTTCGCTGTCGAGCCTATCCAAAAAATCCTTTAGCTTTTGATAGCCTTCTGTGTTGTCGAACTCTGATTGTACGTAGTATAGATTTTGTGCGAAACTTTCCCAAATCTTTGGATCAGGCTTCCTACGAGAGAACTCCTGTACCCCTTTGAGCATCTCTTCCCTGAAATAATCATCGCTCCAGGGGCGACGAGCAAAACCTATTATTGCGAAGTTAGGTGGTAAAAGCTTATCAACTGCAAGGTTGTATAAGGCAGGAATCAGCTTGCGATGTGTTAGATCGCCAGTAGCGCCAAACACCACTATCGCACAGGGCTGTGGAGTACGCTCTATGTGTGTACCTGCCCTAAGTGGGTTCTCGATTACAGTCGTCATATACGCCTCACAGCTCTTTATTACGTTTACCTTCATGAAAACTAAGAGGGTGGAACGTTAGATTTTATCGTTCCACCCTCTATGATACCACCCTAGCTTCTAACCTTTATAGCATCCTGTACAACGGATTGTAGCTGTGTGAGGGCTTGGTATAACTCTCCTTGCAAGTGCACCCTGAGCACTCTTCTCCCTCTTCCCTTCAAGGCTTCAAAATCTCCCAGAGCTTGAGCCCTCTTGAGAACGTTGAAGCTGTAAGGAACTCCTGGTATTGGTATGTCTTGAGGCTCATCGTAAGTTACCTGCAAGAATATGCCGTTATCCGCTCCGCCCTTATGTAATTGCCCTGTGGAATGCAGGAATCGCGGTCCATAGCCAAAGGTAGTAGCTATCCTTAGCGCATCTCTTAGCTGGATTCTAGCTTCCTGTAAGGGCTTTTCGACCTCTGGATCATAAGGCACATAAGCCATAAGAGCCAGGTAGTCCCCCGCCTTTGCGCTGGATAGGAAAGCTTCTAACGCTCCTGCAAGAGTATGTCCTTGATATCCATACAGAGAGATCGATCCTTCGGTTATATCAGGCTCAGGCTCTGGTAGCTTGCCTGTGTTTTCATACTCTCGCAGGAGGCGATTGGTATTATCTTTGCTCTCCTGTACGTTGGGCTCATCAAATGGGTTGATCCCGAGTATAGCCCCAGCTATGGCTGTAGCAATCTCCCATCTCAGGAACTCTCCACCCATATCTGTTGGGCCTGCTAATCGAAGTGTAACGACTGGGTGCCCGGACTGTGCCAATCTCTCAAGCTTCTGCCCCATCTCTTTGTCCTCAGGGGAGCCCATGTCTAAGTGGACGAAGAGCCTATCGTCTCCGTAGGAGCTGGGCTCACCTAAGGTCTCGCCCTCGACGGGTAGTATGCCTTTGCCTTCTTTACCCGTGCTTTCGGCTATAAGTTGCTCTACCCAATAGCCAAAGGTGCCTATCCCAGGCGAGATCACCAGAGTAAGCTTGTCTCTGCCAGCTAGCGCCATCTCACCCATGATAGTGCCGAGCCATATACCAGGATTTTCCTGAGGAGCTACATCAGGGCCGCAGGCCTTTGCCATGTCCTGAGCTCTATCTAGGAGCTTGTCTATGGGGGCGCCGATTATAGCTCCGGGTACGAGGCCGAAGTAGGACATTGCAGAGTATCGACCACCGATGTCCTCTCTGTTCTCGAACACGGCTCTGAACCCTTTGGATCTGCCTTCCTCGGCGAGCTTGGTCCCTGGGTCTGTGATCGCTATGAAGTGCTTGCCAGGATCGCTTACCCCCAGAGAGTTGACCTTCTCCCAGAAGTACCTGAACTGCGACACTGTTTCGATGGTTGTGCCAGACTTGCTGGCAACTATGAACAAGGTCTTTGAAAGATCTATCCCGTCCTCTACGGACTTGATAGTTGTACTATCTGTGGTGTCAAGCACGTGGAGTTCTGGGTATCCTTGTGCTGAGCCAAAGGTATGGCGCAGGACGTCGGGGGCCAGACTGCTACCTCCCATGCCGAGCAGGACCGCATGGGTAAACCCTTCGGCTCTAAGCTCATCTGCGAACTTCTGCAGGTTGGGGGCCTCCCTGGCCATTTCAGGGATGACGTCCAGCCAGCCCAGCCTGTTGAGGATCTTCTCCTTGACATCTGGATCGTCCTTCCAGATGCTAGCATCGTGTTGCCATAACCGCCTGCCAACCGAATCCTGTTGGAATCGGTGGAGGCGGTCAATTATTTTCCCTCGTAGGAGCCCAAATTAGCGAACTGCCTGTCTTTGAGTTCTGCCATCAGAGCTTCCCTTTTCTCGTTGA
>JBHORE010000005.1:0-21876 GCA_042408415.1 Thermobaculum sp. | reverse complement strand
AGCACGTGGTTGAAGCGGTAATTCCTTCTGAACTAATAGATAAGGACCTCAAGTTGTATGTGAATCCTACAGGAAGGTTCGTATCTGGTGGCCCGAAAGCAGATGCTGGGCTTACCGGGAGAAAGATAATAGTTGATACCTATGGCGGTATGGCGAGACATGGAGGCGGTGCCTTCTCGGGTAAAGATCCCACCAAGGTAGACAGGTCCGCATCCTATATGGCCAGATATATAGCTAAGAATGTGGTAGCTGCCGGACTTGCGCGTAGGTGCGAGCTTCAGGTTAGCTACGCTATCGGTGTGGCTCATCCGATATCTATCATGGTTGAGACATTTGGTACTTGTGCCCCTGGCATTACAGATGCCAAGATAGAGCAGCTCATCAGAGAGCATTTCGATCTTAGACCCAAAGCCATATTGGACAATCTCAGACTCCAAAGGCCTATTTATAAGCCGACAGCTACTTATGGGCATTTCGGAAGATCAGATATAGACGCGCCGTGGGAGGAGACTGATAAGGCTGATATCTTAAGAAGGGCTGCTGGTATAGAATTGGTTGAACAAGGTGTAAGTAATTAGTTTTTTGCAGTCAGTACGGTTTGTGCTATGAGAAGATTCATATCTGAAGATGAGCCATTGACGCCAGAAGAAGAGGAGGTTGGAAGGCTTCTAGCGGAGAGGTATCCAGACGTAGCTCGTCTGCTGTTGGCGGCAGCAGATATAACTCATCTTTCCTATGATCAAAAGAAGAACACGGATTTCCTTATGAAACTCTCAGGCATAGCAGCCGATGTGTTAGTTTCAAATATGCCTGCTGCTGAGGCTAATGAGTATGTACTTCGAAAGATAGAAGTTCTGAAGGCTGAACTACGAGAGAATATGTTTGGGCCCCAGACTGGACCTTGGGCTCAGGGCAAACCTCCTAGGATCTAGGAATATCAAATTGGCTAAGGTTTATTTTTTGGGAGCAGGCGCATCGCATGAAGCAGGAGTGCCTTTATCAAATCAAATCTTAGCTGCTGGCTTGCAACTATTAGAAAGCTTGAGCTCTCGACAACCCGCTGAGAGCTCAAGTTACTTAAGTGCACTCTCGGACCAAGATATAGAATTAATATCAAACGTGTATGATTGGATCGGAAGAGTCTTTCATGCCGGTAAGCTCGATACTTCTCATCTGCCTCCTTTAGACATAATTTGGGGTCTGGCTGATATAGCTATCGGCAGGAAGTCCAAGATAGTTCCTAAAGACTTTGATATATCTGAAGCGCTGATCAATCTAATTCAGCACGTAGTTGCAGGATGCCGAGTGATCTATGATCAAGAAGGTAATCCCTCTTATGATTTCTCTACGAGATATGACAACCCATTTACGAGGTTTGTAGAGATTGTGGAAGAAGATGCGATTTTTATAACCACTAATTACGATCTGCTGTTAGAGAGAGCTATAAAAGAATCTGGGAAAGATTTCTGGTATGGTTTGGAAGGTAATACTCCATCCAGTGGGTATCTGATGATAAAGCTTCATGGTTCTTTCAATTGGAGATACTGTGCGGAGTGCGATGAGATCTATGTACTTGATGGGAATCTGCAAGATGACAAACCCATCTATGCGCCCAATGCGAAAACTTGCCCTAGGGATGGTAGTGATCTACATGCCGTCATGATCCCGCCAAGCTTAGTACAGGTAAATATGATTCGCAGCCTACAAAACGTATGGAAGCTAGCTCATAACGCTATCCGTACGGCTGATGGAATGGCGATTATTGGGTATTCTATGCCTGATGCAGACCTGGAGATAATTTATCTTTTACGTCATGCGATGTATCTTAATAAGAATATTACCGAAGGTGGTATAGAAGTAGTCGACTCCCGTCCTGAGACCATAGATAGGTACAAAGCTCTGCTCGGAGCTCATCTCATCTCAGAGTACCCTATGAGCTTTGATGAATATTTGGAGGTTCGCAGGGAACAGGGTAGTTAGGTAAGCTGTATTGCTAGACCTAACGATTCCATGCCAAGCATCCTAAGAGTTTCGTGGTCTGCTGGGGGATTATAGAGACCAGCCCTGGCATCTCTAAAATACCTCTCTAGAGGCAGCTTCTTAGATAATGCGTTACCACCGGCGAGCCTCATAGCTTTATCCGTTACCTTTATGGCACAGTTGGTACAGGTGTATTTGGTCAGGGCTGCGTCCCCTGATATTTTGTCTCTAATCTCGATATTCTGATTCCAGCGTTTTGCTGTCGTTTCTAGCATTATCTCGGCAATACGAATATCTGCTGCGATCTCTCCTAAACCCTGTTGCACGTGTTCTAATTCTGCTATAGGCTTTCCCAAAGCACTTGGGGTTCTGTTTTTACAAAAGTCGACTATGAACCTCTGAGCTGCTTTAGCTATACCTAGGTATATAGCGGAAAGGGTCAGTGCAGACCATACTCTTCCACTATTTGCAGGGGCTTGGCTTTCTTTAGGAATTATGAGAAACTTATCTGGGACAAACACATCCTCCAAGATGAGATCATGTGATCCTGATGCTCTCATACCTAACGTATTCCAGGTTTCTTCGATAGACAGTCCGTCGGAATCTCGAGGGACCAAGAAAGTAGCTCTTCGGTCATCGACAGCTGCTAGAACTATAAAGTAATCTAGGATAGGTGCTCCAGTGACAAAACTCTTCCTACCATTGAGAACCCATCCATCATTCTTCTTCTCTGCCCTTGTCTGAGGTAAACCTCCGCGGCTCGGAGAACCCATCTGTGGTTCGGTTGCCGCCGAGTTGATTATTGCCCCTTTTTCAACAACTTCCCTGCAGATGAATTCAAAAAAACTTTCTGGCCAATCTCTGCTCTCAGCCTGCCTGCCAATTAGGGATAAGTGCATACCAAGTACCAGAGCGGTACTGGCATCCCCCTTAGCTATCTCTTGTTGAACAGCCACAAGCTGCTCTATGTTAATCCCTACACCGCCGTATTCTTGAGGCACGGTGAGTTTATGCAGACCCTCATTCCTAATAACTTCAAAGTTTTCGAATGGGAAAGAGGCTTCTTCATCGTGTCTAGCTGCCTCAGATGCGATTTGTATACTGATTTGACTTGCTATACTTAGCATACTGTCAACAGTAGACAACGTTTCATGTTGCGAATTTATCATGCCTAAGCTCCAATCTTCTTTTACCTAAGTAGCAGCCAGGACTCCAAGTTCTGCAAGCTCAGTGCGAAAATATTCTATAGTACGAGGTATACCCTCAGATAATGAGATGCATGGTGCCCAATCTAACAAACGCCTAGCTTTAGATATGTCCGGACACCTTCTGTGAGGGTCATCTCCCACTACAGGTCCCTGGAAGCGTATCTCTGAAGAGCTTCCGGTCAGCTCTATTATCAGCTTTGCATAATCTAGCACCGAATGTTCATCTGGATTTCCTAGATTAACCACTTCTCCAGATGTTTTTTCGGACTCCATCATGCGTATCATACCTTCTATTGTGTCATCGACATAGCACAAGGCTCTAGTTTGTTTGCCGTCGCCGTAGACTGTGATAGGTTTGTTTAGTAGAGCTTGGGTAATAAAGCTAGGGACTATTCTTCCATCGTAGGGATCTGATTTTGGCCCATAGGTATTGAATATTCTTACTATACGTACATCCACCTGCCTTACTCTGTAAAAGGCCATACACAGAGCTTCTCCGTACCTTTTGCCTTCGTCATACATGGATCTTGGGCCTGTGCTGCTTACGTTTCCCCTGTATTCCTCGCTCTGAGGATGCTCAAGTGGGTCTCCGTATACCTCTGAAGTTGAAGCATAGAGTAAACGGGCACCGTGCTTTTCGGCAAGCTCAAGAAGGTGAAGAGTGCCCTCACTGTTCACCCTAAGCGTCTCTATCTGGCGAGATTGATATCCTGGAGGGCTGGCAGGGCTAGCTAGATGGTATATGCGATCAAACGGACGGCTTGTGTTGGGAATACCCTCAGTAACGTCGTGCTCTATAAAACAGAACCTGGAATGTGTTAGTAAGTTAGCCAGGTTTCGAATCCTACCTGTGCTAAGGTTATCTATACATACTACCTCATGTCCTTGCTCAACTAGCCTCTCACATAAATTAGAGCCAACAAAGCCAGCTCCGCCAGCAACTAGAACGCGCATAGACCTCTCCCAGACATGAACCTATAAAGCCCGACTAACGTTCGAGTTATGATACCTTATTACCGGTCGCATTACTAAATTCTGTATTATGATAAACAATAAATCTTGAAATTATTAACTTTTGATAATTACTAAGTTAAATCCTGTGATTAGCCTTTGCTTATCTTGTTAGGTAAGAGTTCAATGCTTGAAAAAACATCTGGTAAGTTGATTAGAGAAGAGCATATTATATCTCCTGTTTTGATGGATATCGCAAGCCTAGAAGGGTTGAGAGGCCTCTTCGACTTCATTAGGCGCTATGGTATTAGCAATAGGTATACCACTAGGGTTATTTACACTACTTTATTCAAACCTTTATTAGATCGAAGCACGGCATTAGTGTTTCTAATATTGCTTAGTCCGATCTTGTTATTGATAGGACTTGTAATTTATCTTGACAGTGGAAGACCGATTATACTGTCGCAGGAGAGGGTGGGAAGAGGAGGATCAATAATCAGGATATACAAGTTCCGGACAATGCTCCAGCCTGAGAGGTGGTCCGATGTTGGATATGATCCCAACTCTATGCCTCACAAGATGAGGGACGATCCACGGGTTACCAAAGTTGGGCGTATACTAAGAAAAACCAGCTTAGATGAAATCCCTCAATTGCTCAATGTCTTAAAGGGTGATATGAGTCTGGTTGGTCCTAGGCCGGAACTACCTGAGATAGTTGAGCGTTATCAAGATTGGCAACACTTTAGGCATTTAGTAAAACCAGGAATAACTGGTTGGTGGCAAGTTATGGGTAGAAGTGAGCTGCCAATGCATGAGAATACCGACCTCGATATTTATTATGTACTTCATCAGGGCTTAAAGTTAGACGTTGAGATATTGCTAAGGACTATTTTGGTGGTGTTTTCAGGTAAGGGTGCTTTTTAGAGTTTAGTCTAAGGGTGAAGCTATGAGTGAATCTCCAAGGTGGGTATCTCCCAGACAAGAACCTGCGATTGGCCTGGGGGAATATTTGTGGATGCTAATTAGGAATTGGTGGATACTACTCATTACAGCTGCGCTTCTTTCTGCTGCAGGCTATGCCTGGGCTACTTATCAGTATCCTTCTTATTCGGCAAGTGCAGTCCTGATGGTTAACCCCAGTTCTACCCCAGGGCAGATAGATCCTCGTTACCTTCAAGTCGCCAACTCAATGATTGGCACATATCAGGAGATCATTACATCCCAACCTGTACTTTCTAACGTTGCCAAAGAGATTGGATGGAAAGGGAGGGTATCGGCACTCAAGGATCATTTTGATGCTAAGAATCCTATAAATACTCAGCTATTAGAAATAAACGCAACTTTTAACGATCCACAGACTAGTATCAAAGCTTTGAATGCACTTATACAGGGTTTTTACTCATGGTACAGCCAAAGACTACGTGCTGATATACAGTCTGACCTACAACAACTCAATCGTGAGATAGCACAGGCCTCTGCACAGGTAGATGATGCCAGGGCTGTATATAGGGAGGCTCTTAGGTCAGCCGATAGTTCCACACCAGCTGGTAGGCAGGAAGTCAGGCAGGCGCAACTTGCACTGGCCCAGGCTAACAATACTTATCAGGGATTGCTCCAGCAGAGGCGTGATTTACAGGTTCAAATCCTGTCTCCAGATTTAGGTATCACTACCATCATACCTGCTCATCTCTCCGGCTCTCCCTCAAGGAGCTCCAAGATCCTAAATACCCTTGCCGGGCTCCTTATAGGTCTAGGGTTGGGTAGTGTCCTGTCTGTAGCCAAGGAAAGATCTAGACGTAGAGTATTCTCTAAGTCTCAAGTTGAGCAATACCTAGGGGTTCAAGTTTTAGGCGATGTAAAGCTGAGTAGGCTCCGAAGGCTTGATGTTGAAAGCCTATCCAGGGCACCAAGTGTTAGATTAATTGCTGCTAAGATCAGGCGCGATTTATTAGGTTCTGAGGAACGTGTAGGTACTGTATCCACTACTGAAGACACAGACCAACAAATCAAGGTCGCGGCAGCAATCGCCAAGGCTATGTCTTATACCGCCAGCCGTGTGCTATTAGTAGAATGCGCAACAAAGAATCCTGCACTAACTAAGGTCTTTGATCAAGATAATGATAAGCACCCTAGGGTAGGCGATTCTGCTCCCGCGGTTGTATCCTCTGTTGAAAACCTTGAACTCATGCTTGTACCTCCTGCCTCCAGTTCTCGTAACCTTTCCGAACTAGGGTTGCACGAGCTTATAAGTGATTCCGAGGATGTTTCCAGCTTTGCGTTGCTTTATATTGCTGATCCAATAAACAACACTAACTCCGATCTTCTTGCTGGTAACAAGGTAGATTGTTGTGTGATAGTTACACAGCGCAACAAGACTCTTTTATCTAAGTTGGAAGAAACTGCAAGATACTTGGACATAATGGGATGTTATGTGGCTGGTATTGTACTAGTAAGGGAAACACTTTTGTGAGATGTTGGTGATGCATGGTTATATCACGAGATGCCACGGAGCTTGCTAGCTATCGTCAGAGCCACAAATACTTACGATTTTTGTTCTGGATTGAATCTGCAGTATCGGTAGTGGGTTTATTACTTGTTACAGATCCTAGACTACGAGGATGGTCCGGACTAACCCAAACTAATAACGGTAGCTCTTCATCTGATCCCGGCAATACCCTATTATTTGCCACCTATATGTTAGTCCTTCTTTTTTCTCTAATACACTACGAGCAAATATTGAGAGTTACGAAGAAAGCTCTCCCTCTGTTAGTCCTTGTTGCTGTAGCATTTTTGTCAATCCAATGGTCAATTCAACCCACAGCTACAAAATCAGCTGCTCTCTGGTTAGCTGGTACTACCTTGTTTGGAATTTATTTTGGTTCCCGTTTCACTCTGCGCCAGCAAATCAATATCCTATGCGTGGTTGTAATCTGTGCTGCTGTTCTTAGCATAATCGCTGTAAAGCTTTTTCCGGAGGTTGCTATTGGAACTGGCTCTTTCGCCGGTGATTGGCAAGGTATATATCTACACAAGAACAGACTGGGTCGCATAATGTCACTTGGAGTTATGCTATTCGTTATTCGAATCAGTCGTTACAATATAAAAGACTTGTTTTATATCGCCGGCTTGCTATTATGTGCTTTCCTGCTTGTCAAGTCCGATTCTTCTTCTGGTTTAGTCGTTGCTCTAGCAGTTATCCTGACCAGATTAGGATTAGATTTCTTGTCCAAGGATAGAGCGCTCTACAAATCCCTTATTATCTCTGCCTCTATAACTGCTGCTGGACTAATTCTAGCTATATTAGCTAATCCTTCTGAAGCTGCTGCATTGGTAGGAAGAACAGGGACACTTACAGGGCGTACTACCTTATGGGCTTATTTAATGAATTTTGTCCATGAAAGGCCCTGGACTGGCTACGGCTTCGATGCATTCTGGAGTAGAGATAGTATTACTCTAGAAATAGTTCAAAGGTCGGTATATTGGGCTCCCAATCATGCTCATAATGGGGTACTAGAGGTACTGCTCGACTTAGGAGTGTTAGGGTTAATTTTGTTAGGTCTTATATGGTTAAGTGTCTTCGTTAGAGCTATGAGGCTAGCCTTAGCGAGAAATAGCCTCGAGGCACGCTGGCCTCTGATGTATGTCGTATTCTATACACTCTGGGTGATACCTGAAGCAGCTGCTTTGGGACCTGCTCAGATAAATTTCTTATTATTGGTAGCTGTTTTTTCCTATCTAATCGTTCAAAGGTCTGTGACAGGCCCCACTCTTGCTACCGACCAGTTAAGTTATCCCATCTTACTTGAACCTATTAGCAAGTAAGAGCTTGAGAGATGAAGGTCTCTATGTCTATGGTCGTAGAAAACAGCTTGTGGCATAAACTATTTACTGTATATAAGAGCTACATCTTAGGTAAGAATGCTCTTGGCCTGATCGATCAGGCTTTGATATCTGCTGGCAATTTTACCGTGATGGTTTTGCTCGCCAGGCAGTTAGATCCTCATGATTTTGGAATATTTACGCTTATATACACTGCTTTGCTTTTAGCCAACAATGTCCAGACTGGTCTCATTACTCAGGCCCATAACGTCCTAGCGGTTACTAAGAAAGGAAGAGAGTACAATACATATACAAGTACCACGGCGACTTTTCAGCTTGCCGTAATAACTCTTGCCTTAATACTAGGCCTATTAGCTTTAGGCTTATCTAAGATATTCTCCCCCGGGTTGATTGCGATTGTATTATCTACTCTTTGCGCTCTTATAGCTTGGCAAGCCCAGGAGTTTACAAGACGCATACTCTATACTGAAGACAGGCTTGGGGGAGTGCTACTGAACGATCTCATTAGTTATGGTGGGCAAATCTTATTGTTAGTATTCCTATGGTTGGTGGGCAGCCTAAGTAGCGTTACAGCACTCTATTCGATGGCAGCTACTTCTGCGGCCGCAGCAGTCTTAGGAACCTTCCAGATTCGGCATGCTTTGGGCACAGAGGTAAGTGTTGCTATTATCAAGGAGATATGGGACTACGGTAAATGGGTGGCAGCTGGTAGGATTGGATATTGGCTGTCGGTACAGCTTTACGTCTACATAACCGCGATATTGGTGGGACCTTTCGCTGCTGGCGTTATAAAGGCTGTGCAGGTTATACTAGGTCCCCTTAACGTACCACTGATATTTCTAGATACCATCCTTCCGATCAGGTTTAGCCGAGCATTGGATACACAGGGTCTAAATGGCTTCAAACGACAGATGAGATTATCGTTTGTAGCGACAGCGCCATTGCTGATTCTTTACTGCGGCTTAGTAGCTTTATTCTCTACAGAGATCCTAAGACTTGTATATGGAGCAAAGTACGAACAATATGGTCTGACCCTATCACTATTTGCTTTATATTACTTTGTTACTTATGTTGGCAGGATAATATCTTCGGGTCTAAGGGCTATAAGAGAGACAAGATCGTTTTTTACGATCTTTGTTTCTTCCACCCTGATAGCGCTGATTCCAGGAATATTTCTAGTCCTAACCCTGAAGGTAAACGGGGCGATTTTGGCGATGAACTTAGGCTATTCCATAGTAGACTTTTTCTGGTTCAGAAGACTAGTAAAATCTATGCACTTACAAACGCCAACATAAGTATGATAAAGAAGGCTATCAAATTTAGGTAGCCATAGTGATGCATCATAGGCATGGCAAGAGAGGTAATGAGTAGTTTAGATTTGGCATCTAACTTTTCTTGCCACTCCTCGTCCGGCTTAATCTTTACGTTACCTGTACTAAACCTACTTGGATTGCCTGATACTGTGTGAGTTGGAGCCAGTCTCACCGTGTTTTGATCCACGAATGGGGTTTCATTCTGATCTTTTATTCCGACCATCTCGAGTATACGTTCGGTAGCGCCCTTGGGGTTTTGGACGAAATCTTCATATCTCAACAGGATATATTTTTCCGGATCGTTCTTCTTCCAAAGAGCTTCTATAGTCGAGTTCCACAGAAGCCAGAAGAAAGTGCTTTCTATAGGGCTGTGCCCCCTCATGTATTTGTTACTTCCCTGGTCTTTCATCTCTTTCTTTCTAATCCATGAATAGGCTACAGCCCTCGGGTCCCTGACCATGTGAACTACATAGAGATCTATATTAGGGATGCTATCCAGAATGTAGCCATATGTAGGAAACTTGGAGGAGTCCACTATTACTTGTGATTCCGATGCGGCTTTTACCTCTTGGTATAGAGACGCTAGCGTATACCTGTAGGTATCTACTCTTGATATAAGCCTATTCCTTATGCCTGGAAGGGCTAACATAGGGATATGCCTGGATCTTAGCCCGTTTTCGGTCCAATGTGCCATGTATTCTATCTTGGTTTGATCATTACCTACTATAGGTTCTAAGACATTTCGCCAGAAAGTACATTCCTTTAAGGGTGTTCCACAACCACAGAGCCTGTTTTCTATAAGACCTCTTTGCCAGATGTATCTTATCTCTCCCGTTGAGAACAAGCCGCTATACTGCCCTAATATGTTGTCTAGAATAGTCGTGCCGCTTCTTCCCCATCCAGCAATGTATAGTACTTTGATTTGATTAGACATCTACCCTCTGCTCAGTTCATTAGTATATTTTTATGATAACTGCTCATCACTTTATAATGGAAGTGTTATGGTTTCTTGGGGAGGGCGTCGACATAGCTGACTCGAATCAAAGATGTCATAAACTATCTCTTGTTGAATATTGTCTAGTAATTTATACCTACTTGGTAACCTCTGGAGCCTTTATACCTCTTTTATATTCCATATGGCATCCGAACGCTGACTTTATAAGTATTGTGCATTCCATGCTTCCTTTCTTCTATGTATCTTATGTTGCAACTTTGGTCCTCATTATAATCAGGGCAAAAATGATCATCTCGAGGATACGGCATGTGTGGCCGATATCGATGTTCTTAATCTGGAGTTGTTTATCTCTTCTGTGGGCGGTTGATCCCTCCATTACTCTGACTAAACTGACTATCCTTTTGGGAGCTACTATAGTAGGTATATATATTGGCACTGTATTCAATCAAAGACAACAGATAAATTTACTATTTATCACCTTGTTAGTAGCCTTAATATGCAGCGTAGTGTTTGTTCTGATTAGTCCTGAGTATGGGATTATGACAGGCTATCATGCCGGTAACTGGAGGGGCGTGTTTTATCATAAGAATACTTTTGGGAAACTTGTTGTCTTGTTTGCTGTATTAGGAGCCATATTAATTTGCCAAGCAGAAACCTTAAGGAAGCGATTTGTTCTAACTATATCCTTGATTTCCTCAGCAATGCTGGTTTGGCTATCAGACTCTGCTGTCTCGAAAGTAATAACCATTGCAATGCTATTCTTATTCATCCTTTTAATCTTCCAAATCAAAAACAAACAAGTATTAGTTCCTATATGGTCTAGTGCTACGGCTTTAGTGCTAGGGATGGGTTTACTTCTAGCTGGCAACCTACATGTTGTGTTCGCGGCACTTGGTAGATCTTCCAGCCTTACTGGCAGAGTCCCTTTGTGGGAAGCGCTTATACCGATGATACAAAGTAGGCCGTGGTTAGGATATGGCTACGGTAGCTTCTGGTTGGGTAATAGATGGCCTTCTAGCGTTATATGGAATCAGATTGGGTGGTACCCTTTCCATGCTCATAACGGCTTTTTGGAAATACTAATTGATTTGGGTTTAGTTGGATTAGCATTCTTTTTGATTAGCTACTTAATAATCTCTCTAACTGCGGTTCGTAAACTTTTTGCAGTTAGACATATTGGTCATATGTATCGTCTTTGGCCCTTGTTATATTTATACTTTCTCTTTCTTGCTAACCTGACTGAATCCACAATTATTTGGTATTATCCTTTCTATTGGATTTTGTATGTTGCTCTATTCTTAACCAAAGACTAAAGAGGTAAGTTAGCTATGCCTTCTAGCTACGCTACTAGGTTTCAAACTGAAGAGGCTGTTAAGGAATATGAACAGGTTGAGTATTCGCCTAACAGCTATTCTGCAAAGATATGGTCTTTGCAAAAGCCTGTAGTACTAAGTTTGATCGAAGATTTTGCCTCTGCTAGGACAGGGTCAAGATTGCTAGATTTTGCTTGTGGTACCGGAAGGATCCTATCTGCAGTTGAGCCGCTGGTGAGTGAGAGTGTGGGTCTGGATATATCACCCTCAATGATTAAAATTGCTGCTTCCAAGTGTAAAAGGTCAGAGCTTATAGTTGGAGATATTTTACAAACTCCAGATTTGGTGGATGATCAATTTGATATCGTTACTTGTTTTCGATTTCTCCTCAACGCTGAGTCACAAACAAGGATCGAAGTCCTTAAGATTTTGCGGTCAAAACTTGTCTTACGTAATGGTATCTTGGTTGCTAACGTACATGGTAATTCTTGGTCTACTAGACATATTGCGTTGCTCTACAAGAAGTGGGCCAAGGGAGAAATTCATAACGAGATGTCCCCCCCTGAGATCACTAGGATGTTCCATGCAGCTGGTTTCAAGGTAGTTAGGTGCTATGGATTTGGGATAACACCTCCGACTTTATATCGGACCCCGCTTGCTCTACCGGCTTTCAAGCTGGATTCGATAGCGAGAGACATAAATATATTCAGGAATATATCGGTAGATCTGCTATATGTCTGTGTTCCCATGTAACTTACTAGGGCTTAGCATCTGGGAGGTATATCCTTGTGGACCCTAGATCATTCTCCTGGAAGTATCTATTGCATTCACAAAGTAGACTTCTTCCTGTGCAGATTCCCAAGGATCTGTTACCGTTTCTCTATTCTGCTATTCATCCAGACGGTGATACAGCCGTCAAAATTGGCGAATCATCTTCCTGTATCAGTGATCATGCTCATAACGCACTAAGGTCTGCAGTAGTCCTGAATCCAAATAAATCTGATTGGGCTTATATTCGCAGGCAGGGGTTCAAGTTCATTAGAACTTATGGGGTGTTCCCAAGTATTAGAGACGCCAGATGGTATATTCCACTAGATAATCCTCTAGTTACTTTCAGGGCGTGGGATATATACAAACCCTTTGCTCTAAAGGGTAAGGTCTATAAGTGGGTATGCAGGCCTTTATCTCTTACAAGGCTCTCTAAGTACTTTAGTGACACGCTGCTCATAGCTCAGGACGAAGTACCAATTCTGACTGAGATAGCTTCTAAATATCTGGAAAACGATCCTGCCAAACAATTTATCGCTCTATCATCTGGTACGCCCGGACCCTCTAGAAAAGTAACTGCATGTTTGATAGATGAGTCTGGATACCCGACGGTTTTTGTTAAACTCGGGGACACCGATAAAGCCATAGCTTCGGTGCAGCATGAATTCGATATGCTGAATTATGTTGGTTGCCGAGAATATGAGTCTTTTGAGATACCCATTGTTCTGGGCTACGAAATGCGTGAAACATTTACCTACATAGCGACCAGACCAATCGGCAAAACCAGGCCATCTGGCTATACCCTCTTGCCTTTGCACATAAACTTCTTAAGAGAAACCTATAAACCCGTCGATGGACAATATCCAGTGGATGACCTCGTGCACGAGCTTACGTCTAGATACGATAAGATCAAGGACTCGTTACCCCAAGAATTTAGTGCCGCTTTAGCCGAATCTATCTTGTACATTGAAGACGCGATCCTTTATAAAGGTATGCACTCCCAGCTATCCCATGGGGATTTTGCTCCCTGGAACGTGTACCTCACGCCAAAGCGACTAGTTCTACTTGATTGGGAAAGCGCAAAGATTTCTCAGTTTCCACTTGCTGACGCGTTCCACTTCGTCATGCAGGTAGAATTATTAGTGAAGAATACGTCCGGAGAAACTAGTGCCGCCCGAAGTCTCAAGGAGGGGCAACGTGTAGCTAAGCTGATTGGTGCCGATTTTTCTTACAGACAAATAGTAGGCTTGTATATGGCGTATCTTGCGGACGTAATTTTGAGGTGGTTCGAAGACAGATCGGGGCAAGATAGCTACTATCTAGATGTTTTACAACTGGGTCGATTGAAAGCTTTGCTTGCCGCCTCTTGCCTCTACAGTGATGCTCGATCGGGAATTACGAGATAATGCGTATCTTGGTGGTACATAACTACTATAAGCAGCCTGGTGGAGAGGACCAGGTATTTAGATCGGAAGTCGAGCTGCTACGAAATAGGGGGCATGAGGTCTTTACTCTAGAGGCAACTAACGATGAGATCCCTGATAATCCCTCCATAAAGGACTCTTTGGCTGTAGCGCGTGATACAGTTTGGTCCTATAGGGGATATAGGTTAGTATATGAGGCTGTGGCCAGGAACAGTATCGATATAGTCCACTTTCACAATACATTTACTAGAATCTCTCCAGCAGCTTACTGGGCTGCGAAAAGAGCCGGTGCTAGAGTAGTTCAAACTTTACATAACTACAGGTTATTTTGCCTTAATGCACAGTTCTATAGGGATCATAGAGTTTGCGAAGACTGCCTGCACAAACCAGTTCCCTGGCCTGGAGTATGGCATAGATGTTATAGGCAGAGCAGACTAGGAAGTACAACTGTAGCAGTAATGCTTACTCTTCATAGGGGTTTGCGCACCTTTTCTACTTACGTGGATGCCTATATAGTCCTTACCGAATTTGCACGTTTAAAAGTAATCAATGGGGGATTATCGCCCCAAAAAGTGTATGTAAAACCCAACTTCCTGCTGGATGATCCGGGTCAAGGCCCACATCTGGGCGGATATGCTTTGTTTGTGGGGAGATTATCCGAGGAGAAGGGAGTATCGGTACTGTTAGAAGCATGGAGTGATCTTAGTCTTGATGTACCATTAAGAATTGTCGGGGACGGCCCGTTGAGTGGAAAGGTTGCAACTGCGGCACAACATGATAGACGTATTGAGTACTTGGGTAGATTAACTCAGGGCGAGGTAAGGCATCAAATGCGAGATGCAGCTGTCCTGATTGTTCCTTCTCTGTGGTATGAAGCTTTCCCGATGGTAGTTGTGGAGGCGTACGCTTGCGGATTGCCAGTGGTAGGTAGCAAGATCGGCAGTCTTGACTCCTTAATTGAAGATGGCATTCAAGGTGTGAAGTATCCCCCTGGAGATCATAAGTCCTTAGCGGATAATATAAGTTGTTTATTATCTCATCCTAACAAACTAGCGGAGATGAGTCTCAACGCAAGGAGAACTTACGAAGACAATTATAATGCCGATGCTAACTATAATGCTCTGATGCATATCTATAGTGAAGTTTTATCGAAATAAAGCTTACTATGTGCTTGGGCACTGTTCTTGATAAGTAAAATATATTGGCTTCTATGAGTTGTTAGGAGGTTGACATTTGAGCAAGATATTAGTAACTGGGGCTGGAGGTTTTATAGGTCATCACCTAGTCAAGAGCCTTAAGGAGCAAGGCCACTGGGTCAGGGGAGTAGATATAAAGCATCCAGAATATGAACCATCTCCTGCAGATGAATTCTTGATCCTGGATCTAAGGCGTTGGGAGAACTGCCTTAGGGCTACTGAGGGCGTAGAATACGTCTACAACTTGTCTGCCGATATGGGAGGCATGGGGTTTATCTCCTCTAACCATGCAAGAATTCTTCATAACAACATCCTGATTAGCACTCACATGATAGAGGCTGCTAGAGTCAATGGTGTTGATAGATATCTCTTCACATCTTCGGCTTGTGTGTATCCTGAGTATAGACAGCAGGAATCTAATGTTACTCCTTTGAAAGAGGAGGATGCTTATCCTGCTGACCCTCAAGATGCTTATGGTTGGGAGAAGTTGGTATCGGAACGTCTGTGCATACACTATCACGATGAGTATGGATTCAACACCAGGATAGTACGATTCCATAACATATATGGACCTCTAGGTACTTGGGATGGTGGAAGAGAAAAGGCTCCAGCAGCTATATGCCGAAAAGTGGCTATAGCCAAGCTTACTGGTAACCCGGAAGTCGAGATATGGGGAGATGGTGAACAGACCAGGAGCTTTTGCTATATAGACGACTGTGTGGTAGGCATACAAAAGATAATGATGAGTGATTATCATCTCCCTCTCAATTTAGGCACGGATAGGTTAGTAACCATCAATCAGCTTGTAGACATAGTAGCCGATATAGCCGGAATAAACGTAATCAAGAAGCACGTGCCTGGTCCTCAAGGTGTAAGAGGTAGAAACTCTGATAATACCCGTATACGGCAAGTTCTGGGCTGGGAGCCACAGATATCTTTAGAAGAGGGACTAAGGCGTACCTATGAGTGGATCGAGGATCAAGTAAGGCAGAAGCTTGCTATAGAAAGTAGCAAAGTGTCAGTTTAGGGTCTGCAAGTTGAGGAACCTTACGACCTATAAAGGACGCCTTAACGTACTAGGTGTAGGCATAAGTTCTATAGATATGAAAGGAGCCTTATCCAAGATAGATTCCTGGATAAGGCTCCGAGATAAGCAGTATGTATGTGTTACTGGGGTACACGGCGTCATGGAAAGCCAAGTTAATCCCAGGTTGAAAAAAATACATAACCGTGCTGGCATGGTTACTCCAGATGGCATGCCGCTTGTGTGGCTAAATAAACTTGCGGGCAACAACTGGGTAACTAGAGTATATGGCCCGGACCTTATGCTCGCTGCTTTTTCTCAAGGATTAGAGAGAGGGTACAAGCACTTTCTGTATGGAGGAGGTCCAGGGGTAGCAGAAAAGTTAGCAGAGTCCCTCCAGGAAAGGTTTCCAGGAGCCCGAATAGTGGGTTGCTATACTCCTCCTTTTGGCCCTTTGTCAGAAGACGAAGACCAAAAGATAGTTGAGATTATAAATTCATCCAATCCCGATATAGTGTGGGTTGGCCTAAGCACCCCTAAACAAGAGCTGTGGATGTACGATCATCGCAATAAACTCGAAGCTCCAGTACTGATAGGTGTCGGGGCTGCTTTCGACTTTCATGCTGGGCTGAAGGCACAGGCGCCAGAATGGATGAGACGGGTGGGTCTGGAGTGGTTGTTCAGGCTTGCCACCGAGCCTAGAAGGCTGTGGAAGCGGTACCTAAGAAACAACCCACTTTTTATCTGGAGTGTATCTCTTCAGATTCTAGGACTCAGGAAGTATCCGTGTGAATGGTAGGAGCGTGCTTACCATATCCCTGGAAGATATTTCCACTCTCTTTGATGCTTATCTTCCTGGTTACGATTTCTATGCTCGCGATCCATGTGAGGTAGCTATAGATCTCATAGGTTCATACCTTGTAAGTACGGACCACGAAGGACTCACAGCCATAAGGATAGTGGAGGTAGAAGCCTACGGGGGAGAGGATGACCCTGCGTCGCATGCTTTTAGGGGGATGACCAGAAGAAACGCACCTATGTGGGACAGCCCAGGGAGATCCTATGTTTACTTTACTTACGGTATGCATTACTGCTTCAACATTGTAACATCTCCTAAAGGTGTTGCTGGGGCAGTCCTTATTAGGGCGGGGCAGCCGGTTCAAGGCATTGACATAATGACACGAAGGCGTGGCAGGAACTTATTGGGGGATCTTTGTAGTGGCCCTGCTAAGCTTTGCCAGGCTATGGGGATAGACCTAAGTCTAAATAATGTTATCTTGGACACTCCAAGGATTTGTCTACTTGTACCTCGAAACAGGAACCATCTAGAAATAGAATGTAGCGCCAGGATTGGTATACGCAATGGCCTGCATTTGCCCTGGAGATTTTACGAGAAGGATTCAGTGTGGGTATCTACCAAAAAATTAAACCCAGCATAGTTTTTTATTGTCCACTAGGCTATTTGTGTATTCCTCGTCTTGCCTGTTGTTTTTACAGGTAGTACTCTTTATCTGGCTACAGAAATTTTTACTTAGCTATTAGAGGCTTTAGGTGTCTAACATCCGCAGAACCGACAGAATAAGAAGCTTTGCTGGTCCGCTTAGAAGTATAGCTAAGCGTGGTGAATCTATGTCTCCACCTATAGGTGTTGAGGTACGTGAGAGAAGGAAGGAGATCAAATATAAAGGTTTGCGGTGGATAGATATTCATAGACCTACCTTAGAAGACATCACTTACCTTGAGCAAGAGTTTGGTTTTCATCCTTTGGCATTGGATGACGTAACAAGTAAAATTCAAAGGCCAAAGCTGGATGACTACACAACCTACCTCTTCTTAGTGCTGCATTTTCCTGTATACGATCCTTCGGAGAGGGTAGCTGTGCCAAGTGAGGTTGATTTCTTTGTGGGTAAAGACTATGTAGTTTCAGTGCACGACGGCCAGTTGAAGCCACTTTTGTTGATGTGGGCTAGAGCCGAGGAGGATGAAGAAAGCAGGGATCGCTATATGTCCCAAGGGCCTGGGATGCTCCTGTACTACATAGTGGACAGGCTTACTGATTACTTGTTCCCTATGATGACCAGGATAGATCAGAAGCTGGACCTGCTAGATAACAGGATTTTTCGAGGTGATCCCAGAAGGGCTGTGAGGGACCTTGCCGACTATAGACATGACATCATTAGCCTGAGGAGGATCATTCGTCCTAACATGCTAGTGATATCTCAGTTAGAGAATGGGAGAGCTTCCTTTACGGACGAGAACCTGCAGCCTTATTGGGGGGATATCCTCGATCATTTGCAAAGAGTATGGGACATGCTTGGGGAGTTCAGGGAGCTAGTGGAGGCATTCGATGACACCTTCAATACTCTATACAGCTACAGGACGAACGAGACGCTTCGTATACTTACTGTGATAAGTGTTCTGCTGCTACCTCTTACTCTTATATCAGGCATTTGGGGCATGAACATACCATTACCTTTTCAACCCGAGTTTGGAGATAATCCCTATTCATTCTTGGCGATAATAGTTCTAATGCTAATTACTGTTCTAGCTCTGATATTCGCCTTTAGGCGAAAAGGGTTGTGGTAACCTTACTACCTTGCTTCCCAACCACGGACTTTTGTCGTTTTTACCTTTTCTAATAGCCATTCGATGGCTATTAGCCATAAGCGTCTTGCCGCTATAAATAATATTCCGCCGAACAGTATAAGCTTTCTGCTTGCTGGCATAGGATCCCAGAAGTACTCTTTTTCTATCCTGTAACTCTCTTTCCAGTCCCAACGCTTAGGCATTTCTACCTTTAAAGTACCTAGATTTCTCCTGGCTATTACTATCGAGTCGTTTTCTAAAGGATTAGGCAACTTCCTGGGATATTGCACCCATATATGATCAAGTGAGCCCTCTATGCTGTAAGGTATACCCTTGGCCTTTAGTATGCTAGCTAACACCAGCATTCGCCCTTGACAGTCGCCTTTCCCAAGCCTCACTACCTCTTCAGTAGTAGGGAAGTACCAAGGGACTCCATACAGTTCCCAAGGAACGGCATATTTCACATATTCTGTATTTACCTTTTGTTCTATAAAAGCAGGGTCATCAGGAAGATCTTTAGCAATGGATGCCACAGCTTGCGTGTCTATATCAGGATTCATAGCGTTGGGGATAGATCTCATCAACATCATCGGATCTGGGTATAGTACCAGCAGCACCCACAGGAAGTAGGCAAAGAAAACAATAATCCTTCGGTGAATGTAGGATATAACAGGTATCATAGTATAGTTCCTAATTGTCCGTGTTTACCGAATTATAAACCCGCTACCAGAAACTTCAACACGGTCGATCGCCTCAACCTTCATTTACATATCCCATGAGATAAAATTGCCACAAACAAAGAAAAAGATTTATCCTAGCAGAGGAAAGGATAAAGGGAGAAAAGCATTATGCAAGAAAAACAAACAATGGAAATGCGATGGGACCTAGAAAGCATATTCCCTTCTCTAAACTCGACACAATACGAAGACACATTAAAAGCAGTCAAAACACACATAGACAGCCTAAGACAAACACTAGAAGAGATAGAGAAGATAGATTCCCAAGAGGAAAAAGTACAGGTCCTAGATAAGATAATCGCGACCTCTAACACACTAGGTGAGGATTATCATAAGCTCTATTCATATGTCTATTGCATGGTAACAGCAGATTCACGCAACATAGAAGCACAAAGGAAGCTAAGTGAGCTAGATAAGTACGGCGCTCAAATACAACAAATCAATTCAAAAATTACTGCATGGATAGGCAAACTTAGTCTGGAAGAAGTTATCCAGCGTTCAGAGATAGCAAAAAACCACGAATTCTACCTAAGGGAAACTCAGATTCGTGCTAAGCACCTGATGCATCCAGAACAAGAAGATTTATACTCGGATCTTGCTCTAACTGGATCCACTGCATGGGAAAAGCTATACAGCAATCTCACATCCCAGATCACCGCTATCGTACCTCTCCCAGAGGGGGAAAAAGAGTTACCTATAAGCGCAGTTAGAAATCTGGCACTACACAGCGATAGAAAAGTAAGAGAAAAAGCTTATAAAGCTGAGATTTCCGCTTGGGAGAAGTGGGCACTACCTATAGCATCTGCCCTAAATAGCATCAAAGGAGAGAGCCTAACAATATCACAGAGAAGAGGATGGAGCTCTCCGCTGGAGCAGGCATTATTCAGAAACAGAATAGACTTTGAAACGCTCAATGCCATGATGGAAGCTGCTCAAGAATCGTTTCCAAGCTTCAGAGAATACTTACAGACAAAAGCAAGCATTATAGGAGTCGAAAAGTTAGCTTGGTACGACATATTTGCGCCAGTAGGAAGATCAAACCGTAGCTGGACACCCCAAGACGCAAAAGAATTTATAGTTGAGCAATTTCACAAGTTTTCGCAGAAGCTAGGGGAATTCGCTCAAAGAGCTTTCGATAACAAGTGGATAGATCTAGAACCAAGAGTAGGCAAGGTAGGAGGGGCATATTGTATCTCCATACAGGGAGAAGAATCGAGAATTCTTGCAAACTACGAATCCTCCTTTGATAGCGTAAGTACATTGGCTCATGAGCTTGGACACGCATACCATAACCTCAACAAAAGCCGCAGAACTTACTTACAAAAGTCGACACCAATGACGTTAGCAGAAACCGCTAGCACATTTTGTGAGACAATAATACAAAAAGCTGCCCTGGAGAGTGCTGATAAGGAAGAACAGATACTCATTCTTGAAGGATCACTACAAAATAGCTGCCAGATAGTTGTAGATATAACATCTAGATTTCTCTTCGAGAAAGAGGTCATAGATAGGAGGAAAGATACGGAGCTATCGATAGAGGACTTAAATTCCATCATGACTGAGGCTCAAAATGCTACGTATGGAGACGCACTAGATAACGACAAGCTTCATCCTTACATGTGGGCCGCTAAACCCCATTACTACGGATCGGATTTCTATAACTTCCCGTATATGTTTGGTTTACTGTTCGGGCTAGGTCTGTATGCAGCTTATGAGGAATCTCCGGAAGAGTTCAAAGCTAAGTACGACGAGCTTTTGTCATCAACTGGTATGTTCAGCGCCGCAGACCTAGCATCGAGGTTCGGCATAAATATAAGAGATAAAAGCTTCTGGAGATCAAGCTTGGAAGTTATCAAGCAAGATATAGCCAGGTTCAATGATTTAGTAGCCTAGTTATACAAGGTAATGAAGTGAACTATATTTCTAAGCTGGCAAAGTTAATATATCCACACAAACGATTCTTCATTATAAGTGTCATATCCACTATCGCTGCCAACATAGCGTCCCTGTTTGGGCCATACATTATAAGACTGTCTATAGACTATGTGCAGAGTAGTAGATCACTTAGGATGATTGGGTTGTATGCCTTGCTACTACTGTTAGCAGCGGCAGTTGAAGGCTATTTTAGATTCAGTACGAGATATTTCGGCAGCAGAGTTGCTAGAGAGATAGAGTACGAAATCAGAAATAAGCTATTCAGACATCTGCAGTTCCAAGATAGACAGTTCTTCCAGTCCTGGCACACTGGTGACCTTATGGCAAGGGCCACTAATGACCTGAATGCTGTCCAGAGATCGGTATCACCAGGCATAACGAACCTGTTCAATACTTTAGCGGCATTCGTGAGTGTAGTGTCAGTCATGCTTAGCATAAGCATAGTGTTGACGCTTTACTCTGTATTCATACTACCCTTGATGAGTATTATCTTCATAGTTTCAAGTAGAGTTATAGAGAAAAGGTTTGAGTCCGTTCAGTCCAGCTTTGGGGATATGTCTACTAAGGTTCAGGAGAACGGCTCCGGCGTAAGGGTGATTAAAGCATATGCCCAGGAGGATAATGAAATCAAGGACTTTGAACGAAT
>JBHORE010000004.1:0-6505 GCA_042408415.1 Thermobaculum sp. | reverse complement strand
TGGCTCGGAAGCTCTTGCGCGAGATGAGCAAGCCAGCTGGGCGCGTGGAGCGAGAGCCAGAGGTACTCACCGAGAGGGAGCAGGAGATCCTCGAGCTACTTGTGCAGGGGGTGACATCGAACAAGGAGCTCGCGGAGAGGTTGATACTCTCCGAGAACACCGTTAAGTACCACCTGCGCAACATCCTGGACAAGCTGCATCTCCAGAACCGCACGCAGGTCGTGGCCTACGCCCTCCAGCACGGTCTGGTGCGCCGTCGCCCCGACGGTCGGGAATGAAGCGCGGCCTTGCCTTCAATCGCGCTGCAGGCGCTGTGGGCGCGTGAGCACTATGGGGATCTGGCTCCGCAAGAGCATAGCGTGCGCGACGCTGCCGAGTACCAAGCGGCTGGCGCCCGTTCGCCCGTGGGTTGCCATGACTACTAGTGCTGCCTTGCACTCAGAGGCCACGGCCTCGATTACGCCAACTGGACCTCCCACCTTCACATAGATCTCAGTCTCTCGCCCTTCCGAGGCTAGTCTCTGAGCTATCTCCACCAGATACGCCTCGGCTTCTTGCTCTCTGGTTTCTAACTCCTCCGCCAGGTAGGAGGCTACCATCCACTCCTGCGCGAGCGTGGCGGACGGGGGGTACACCGCACGTACGAGCGCTAGCTCACCGCCCAGTGTATCTGCCAATCGCCTGGCCATCGGTAAGGCTTCCTCTGCAAAGGCCGACCCGTCCAACGGCACCAAGATACGCGGTGCATGCGCTAAGGCTTCCCATTGTGGCTGCATCTGCCACGCTCTGACCATCAGGATGGGCACGGTCGATCGGGTCAAGACTCCTTCAGCGACGCTGCCGTACAGCCACCTGCCTATACCGGTTCTCCCGTGCGTGGTCATCACGATCAGATCGGCCTGCCTCAACCTGGCCTCTTCGGCTATCCACCGCACAGCGTCGCCTAGCGGCACGGATGTTTCCACCTGGATCTCCCCACTGGCCAGCCGACTGGCAACCTCTGCCAGGTACTCATTGGCCTCGTGCACCTCTCTTAGATGTGCCTCGATCGGGTCGGGCACCCCACGGGGCTCAGGCACGGCGCGCAGCAAGATCACACCGGCACCGCTCCGACGCGCCAACATTTCGGCGTACGGCAGCGCCTGCTCAGCGGCTAGAGAACCGTCCAGCGGCACGAGCAGCTTCCTGATGGGATCTGTGTTTATGCTCTCCATGATTACCTCCTATCTCTTGATCTTTGGCTGGAACCTAATGGGACTTAGCTTGCCCCTGCGCTCGAGATATCTGGTCCAGCAGGCGGGCTATGCGTGCCCTTGCCGACTGGTCATCGGCTGGCAGCGTACGTGCATACGCTGCCAGCGCCGACTCGATCAGCGAGGCGTCCTCGACACCTAGCTGCAGGCTCAGCTGAGGCACGTCGGCCGGGACGTGATCCTCACCCTCACGCGACGAGGCCGCCATGGCCGTGCGTGGGGGTACCATCACCAACGGCGTTGTGCCGACGTGCAGCACCTCCTCGGCCGTGCTACCTAGCAACAAGCGCTTGATCCCAGTGAACCCGTGGGTGCTCATTACCATGAGCCCTATATCTCGCTTTCGGGCAGCGTCCACTAGCGTCTTGCCTACCGTCTCGCCTACCTCGGACACGCACACCTCCACCATCACGCTCCTGCCGCGCTCCGCTATCTTCCTGGCGAGCCCCTCCAGGTAGCTCTGGGCCTCAGCCGCACCCGTCTGGATCTCCGATTCCAGCAGCGGCCAGACAGCCCTATCGGGACCGAATACCAGATCGGGAGCCGGCACAGCCCGCACGAGCGCTAGCTCGCCATGCAGAGCATCTGCGAGCCTCTCAGCAACTGGCAGGGCCAGTTCAGCGAACGGGGAGCCGTCCAGCGGCACCATGATGCGGGGGTGATCGGCGATACGGTCGGCAACGGTGGGGTCCTGCCAGGCCCTGGCCAGCAACACCGGCACCTCCGCCAGACGCAGCACGCCCTCAGCGACGCTGCCGTACAGCCATCTGCCCACACCCGTCCGCCCATGCGTGGTCATCACGATCAGGTCGGCCTCGCGTCGTTGTGCCTCCAGCGAGATCGCCTCGGCCGCGCCGCCCTCGAGGATATCGAGCTGGGTGACTATCCCGGTCCGTCCGAGTTTCTCGGCGATCCGCTGCAGGTAAGCTTGAGCGTCCGACCTGGCGTCGCCCTGTGCTGGGTCCTCCCAGACCACCCGGACTAACAGGACGTGTGCTCCCGTAGCTTGGGCCAGGACGCGAGCGTAGGGCAGCGCTCGCTCGCCGACTTCCGAGCCATCGAGAGGTACCAGTAGGCTCTTGATCTTCCCTTCCGCTTGCGCATGCTTTCGTGAGTCCATCGCTCGCTCCTTTCTCGATATATCCTTATATCCAAAAGCCGCTGTAGAGCTACCACCCCGCCCTCAGCGCTCTCCCGTGAGCACTCTTGGGTCCCCCTGCCCGCGCACGGCAGCAAGCTCCTCTGGGTCCAGCAGATCCTCGGGTGCGATCTCGAGCCCCTCGGCGATCGCGACCAGGGCATGGGCCCAGGTACAGCGGTTGGCAAACAGCATCCCATCGATGCTGAACGTCCCGCCTCGGTTGATATAACCCAGAGCACGCGTGCGTCCATAGCCCGTGTCTAGGGGGCGCACTGTCCCAAGAAAAGGCTCCGGCCTCGTGTGTACTAGGAAGATCCGGGTCGAGGCTTTGGGAGGGAAGAGCGTCGCCGCGGTCTCTGGGGACGCTACGTGGGTCGCCTCGATGCTATCCCTTGGAGTCCGGAACCTCCCAGGCTCAAGGACGTACACGACCGAGTGAGGGATAGCCCTGGCCTCGAGCCTTCTCGAGGCCAGCAGGGCTTGCTCCAGCTGGTAGGCCCCTACTGCCCCCAGCAGCACATCCTCGTCGCCTTTACCCCGGAGGCGCCAAGCCCCATGCTCGATCAGTGCAGCGGCCTCATCTGGCTCAAACCAGACGGGTACGGGGTTCTTGGGCACGACGACGGCCCAGACCTGCCCGCGGGTCCCGTACGCTGCTCGCAGGGTCGCGCTTGCCGTGTTCCAATCGGCTGGGAACACTACTCGGGAGACGTCGGACATCTCCCCCATTAGAGCCTCGGCCAGCGTGGGGTCCTGGTGGGACTGCTCGTTCTTGGCGTTCTCCCAGGTATGGGACGTCAGCACCACAGGCACAGAGAGCCAGCCAGGATCGTAGCCGGCTTCCCTCTGGTGACGGGCGAAGATCAGTTCTTGGCGGATGGCGCCCAACATCTTGACAGCGAATGCCTCGTAGGTCACCACCAGGTTGATGCCGCCTTTGTTGGCGAGCGCCGCGGACACCACGGCCTCCTCGTTGAGCGCGGTAATCACCTTGCCGTCCACAGCCTCGGGCACGTGGGGCTCTGGGTCGGTCACCCGGTGCTTGAGCATCTCCAGGGTAGCGTGCATACGGTTGCTGCGCATCTCATCTGGGTTGCCTACCCTCGGGCGCAGCTCCGGATTGGCTCGAAGGACCTGACAGAAGTAGGCGTCGATGCCGGCCATAGGGGTGACACGTGCCTGGAGCGAGGGATTCCGCCACTCTGGCTCCGGGAGATCAGGGGGGAGCACTTGGCGGTTGGCCAGGGGGTTGTCGCGCTCTCGGGGCCTATGTGTGGCTTCGTGGTTGTTCAGGATCCCTACAGCCCGCCTTATCTCAGGCAGGGGCACCCACAGCCGACGGGCGCCAGCGTTGAACTCCGAGCGTGCCTCGAAATCGAATGCCGGGACGGCCCCGAGAGGCAGATTGTGCGCGAGGTTAGTGCCTTCCCCTGGGAAGCCATATCCCTTGATGGTCTCGGCTATGGCGTAGGGCAGCGGGACGGGGTAGCGTATCTTACCCTCTTGGATCGCACCAGCGAGGGCCGTGAGCCTCTCCTCCATCTCCAGGATGGCCCAGGCGAACGCCGCAGGGTCTCGGCCGTCTATGTCTAATGGGTCGAAGCCGTTGAGGCGCAAGTGTTCTCGGAACCACTCGACACCTCCCTGCTGGGCCATGGTCGTGCGTTGGTCGATCCTGCGGCCGTTGGCTATCATGATGGGACACACCAGTCCACAGTCCTCGGCCCGCCACCAGCGCGGTGCCCAGTCGCTGCCGCGCTGCTCCTCGAAGGAACCATCGGAGAGGAATGCCACCAAGCGTTCGCCCGGCAGGGGCATATGCACGTACTGGAGCTCGGCGAACCCTAGGTAGCCACCCTCCATGAGGCCCCCAGCTGTGTGCGCGTTCACGTGGCTACCGCGCGGCGACTCCGGCCGACCATCCGGTGTGATGATGTAGGAGTAGAAGTCACGCACGAAGCGGGTCAAGCCCTCGTCCGAGAGGTCGTATCGCTCGGCATGGGCGCGGGACATGTTGCCCACGAGCAGGTTCACCGAGTCGATGGCGGCCACGCAGTGTCCCTGCCCCATCAGCCAGGCGCGAGTCACCCTGGAGATGGCGTTGGCTGCCAGGTAGCCCACGTAAGCCGGCACCATGTTGAGCGATCCCCCCGTGTGTCCCTCGGGGTTGGGCTTGAAGTCGGCCGCGTGCAGGTCCCGGCCATCGGTGTACACGTTGCGCGCGTAGGTCGAATGGACCACGAGCCACATGCCTGCGCTCGTGATCCTGTCCGCTGCTGCCAGTATCCGGTAGACCTCTTCGGGCGCCGCCACCACCCCGCGGGCGTGCAGCAGCTGTGCCATCTCCCACACTCGGACCTGCGTAAGATCTGTGTGCTCTATCACTCCGTAGCCGGCAGCCCAACCCGCGAAATCCGGGCTCATCTTCCGGTACAGAGCCGCCATCTCCTGAATCCTGATGGCTTCTGGGGCGTATCCTCGCTGCGTCATCTACATCTAACCTCCCTCGTCAGCGATCTTTGAGACCACCCTAATGGCCTCCTCTGCTAGCACCGCGGTCTCGTCTACGGGGATGACCCACACGTCCAAGCTGTCCGCTAGGCTGATGCGGTGTTCGCCAGAGATGGCCGCCGCGTTGGCCTCGGGATCCAGTGCTATCCCGCACCACTCCATATCACGCAGGATCGCCTGGCGCACCTGTGGGGCGTGCTCCCCCACGCCACCACCGAACAGGATGCCGTCTGCACCCTCCAACACCGCCATGTAGGCTCCAACGTACTTGCGGGCCCGGTAGCAGTAGAGATCCACCGCTAGCCTGGCGTCGGGGCTGTCGGACCTCAAGAGCGCGCGCATGTCCCCGCTGAGGCCGGACAGCCCGAGTAGTCCGGAGTGTTTGTTAAGTAGCTCATCGAGCTCATTGGCCCCCCACCCGAGCACCCTTTGGAGATACACTATCGCTCCAGGATCGACGTCGCCGGGACGGGTGGCCATGACGAGCCCCTCCAACGGGGAGAACCCCATAGAGGTATCTAGAGGTTGTCCGCGAGCTATGGCCGTCGCTGAACAGCCTGCGCCGAGCTGAAGGGAGATGACCCTACCCCCTTCCTCTAGATCCGGGCGCAGCTGACGCCACCGCCGCCACATCGCCTGATGGGCAATCCCGTGAAAACCGTACCGCCGGATCCCAAACTCCCTGCAGGTCTCTAGGGGCAGCGCGTAAGCCTTGGCCACTTCCGGCAGATGGCAGTAGAAGGCGGTGTCGAATACAGCCACCTGAGGGACCTCGTCCCCCAACACCTGGCGGCACCCCCTGATCCACTGCAAGGCCGGAGGGTTGTGCAGAGGGGCAAGCGGCGCCAGACGCTCGATCTCCCCCTCAACGTCTGCGTCGATCAGGCAGGAGGACGTCAGGTGCTCACCACCGTGCACCACTCTGTGCCCGACAGCATCCACCTCAACAGGAACCTGCATCAAAAACGACTCAAGCCAAGCAACGTCGATCTGCGTGCCCTCGTACTTTACCTCGGCAAGTCGCCTGATCACCTCTCCATCGCCATAGCACATTCCTAGGCGCAGAGACGAGCTGCCCGCATTCACGGTCAACACGCGCATGCGGTCACCTCCCGCGTTGGGCGGGGCTCGAATGGGCCGTCCCTCATTGAGATGTATCCTCCAGAGATGACCACGGTAGCTTCATCGTGCATGCTCTGATTGCCTTGCATCGTTGGTATCATAGTAGCCCATGAAGGTGCTTGCTGACACATCCTCTCGGATAGTCATGATGATCTATAGGGGTGGTGTTCCAGCCACCCATCGGGGCGGGAGGCAGGTCGTGGGCTATCATATTTTTAGTTGGCCCTGGCATGCCTGATCACCTTCTCGATCTCGAGGGCCACGAGGATGACCGAGCTAGCTGCCACGCTCAAGACCAGATCCATCGTCGACATCCTTACCGTACCAAGCACCGACCGCAGGGGGCGGGCGTAGACCGCTACTATCTGCAGGAGCACGGTCAGGGCCACCGCCCCCAGTAGGTAGGTATTGGACCTTAGACCTAGGGTGAGCAGCAGCTTGCGCTCGGAACGGGCTGCCAGAACGTGGGCCATCTGGG
>JBHORE010000002.1:0-4619 GCA_042408415.1 Thermobaculum sp. | reverse complement strand
GGTTGTATATGCGCTTGACAACTACGACATCCTACTCGTCAACAACCAATAGCGAACGGTCTGAGCTAGCAATAGACGTAAGAAATCTGACCAAGAAGTACAAGAACGGCAAGGTAGCCAACGACCACCTCTCACTACAGGTGGACAGAGGTACCATATTCGGCCTGCTTGGGCCCAATGGAGCCGGCAAGACCACGCTGGTCCTGCAGATACTAGGGTTGCTGGCTCCAACTTCCGGAAGCATATATGTGGAAGGCATAGACGTTATAAGCAATCCCGAAAGGGTCAAGCCCCTGGCTGGATATATGCCACAAACCCGTATAGCCATGCGTAACTTAGAAGTAGATAGAGCCCTGTACATCACTGGAAGGCTGCGTGGTCAATCTCACGAGCAGGCTCTCAAGCAGTCAGAAGGGTTACTGGAGATACTGGATCTAACCGAACATCGCAAGCAGTTTCTTGACAGATTATCTGGTGGACTACTAAGGGTAGCAGCTATGGGTATGGCACTGATGGGAGATCCTCATTTGGTAGTACTAGATGAGCCCACCAACGAGCTGGATCCCGTCAGGAGGAGGATGGTATGGGATGTCATCCTAGGCCTCCAGAATTATTACAAGCACCCGGTCACTTGCCTGCTGGTCACCCACAATGTACTGGAGGCCGAAAGGATCGTTGAGAGAGTAGCCATAATAGACAAAGGCAAGGTAGCGGCCATAGGTACTCCGGGGGAACTTAAGTCTCAGTTAGGTGATGAAGTCAGGCTAGAGGTGGTTATCAAGCCCGATGTCCTCACAGAAGAGGTTGCCATTAAGGTCGAAGAGACCCTGCGCGATTTCGGAAGAGTCATCCCATTTCGTCAAGGCCAGTACGCAGTATTCGTCCCACGCTTAGGGGTAGGTACTGCTACTGACAAAATACTTAGCGCACTTGATGGTCTTGTAGATGACTTCAGGCTTTCTCCACCTTCCCTCGAAGACGTGTACATCCACGTTACCGGTAGCAAGATAGAATTGGAGGATGAACAGTGAAGCGGTTTTGGATGGAGGTACGTTACCTCTTCACTATTCAAATACTCGAGGAAAGGGGATGGCTGGCAGGTACCATATTCTTCACAACTATATTCCCACTACTGCTGGTATTCGGGCTTGGAATCATAGGCAGCGGACAGACAAAAGAGGGCTTGACCTACATAATAACCGGTTCCACCATCTCCTCACTGACATTTGTAGGTATCACCATGGTTGGCCAATCACTAGGTTGGATGAAAGACAGAGGTGACTTTTTGTACTACGCTTCACTACCAATCTCTAAGTCCAGTCTTATCGTAGCAGTCATGACCAGCAAGCTAGTGCTGCAGCTCCCTGGCATCATCGCAGCAATGGTAGGCGGTACTCTAATGTATGACCTGAACTTCAAACCTAACCCATTAGTACTGGTTATACTTCCTCTAACTGCACTTGCTCTTTCAGGGCTAGGAGCCGCAATAGGATTGCTTAGTCCAAGTTACCAACTAGTAAATATCTTTAGCCAAGTGGCTGGCATTACAGTGATGTTCGCAGCCCCCGTGATGATTCCTTGGGAAAGCTTGCCCAAAGTACTACAGTGGTTTGGCTGGCTCCTACCTCCATCCTACGCAGCCGACGCTCTAAGGAGAGCAGTACTAGGAATAAATGATTCAAGACTAATGCTAGACCTGGCAGTATTAGCTGCATGTGCGATATTTTCCATCATCGGCGTGACTAAGGGCCTGAGATGGCGACTGCGATAGTGTCTAGATGTAACCTGCAAGAATTCATGCGGATTTTTGCGCGAATTTGCACGAAATCTTGACGAAAACTATTGCTATCCCGAGAGAAGTTTGTTAAAGTAAATCACAAATAGAAACGCTGCGAAAGGGAATAGTAGGGGTAAAGAAGACGCTCAGAGAGCCGAGGGCTGGTGTGACTCGGACGCTTCTTATCCCGAACGCGGCCCTGGAGCGGTCGGCCTGAAATCGTAGTAGGGTCGAACGGGTTACGCCCGTTAGCGCGCATGAGTGGTCGTCACCTGAAGGTGGCGGCAACAAGGGTGGTACCGCGAGGCAGCCCTCGTCCCTTGAGCTGGGATCGAGGGCTGTTGTGGTTTAAGGATCTCACAATGCTTGTTAGAGATTTTCCTGTAAAAACACAGAAGCTCTATCTAACTAAAGTCCTTAGCATTAGCCTTCCAGCAGGGATTGAGGGAGGTTGATGGTCAGGGGTTAGTCGGAACGGTTGCCAACCACCTGACGAAGCCTCCCAGACCAGGAGGCTTCAAGTTTTATAAAACAAAACTTGTTTTTTCAAAAATCTTTGAGAAGAGGGTCTGGATATGGGGAAAAGAGAAGAGTTGCAAACTACATGTAAGCGTCCATATGGAATGCCCGATGCTGAGGGACTATATGACCCTTCCTTTGAGAAAGATGCCTGTGGGGTAGCATTTGTAGTCGATATCAAAGGGAGGAAATCTTCCGATGTCGTCCAGAAAGCACTACTTGCACTCCAGAATCTTTTGCATAGAGGAGCAGTAGGTGCCGAGAAGAATACCGGAGACGGCTCAGGCATTCTGATCCAGATCCCTCACAATTTCCTTAAGGCTGAGTGCTCGAAGCTTGGTTTCGAGCTACCTGATCCCGGCGAATACGCTGTTGGCATGGTTTTTCTGCCCAAGGTAGAGGAACAGGCAAAATCCTGCCAGGAATTGTTTGAGCAGGAGATAGAGCGAGCAGGGCAAAAGGTGCTTGGATGGCGCGACGTCCCGCAGGACAACAGTATGATAGGCGATATAGCCCGCAGCGGCGAGCCCCTAATGCGCCAGGTGTTCATAGGTAAAGGGGAGGCTATAGAGGACGAGGAGCACTTTGAGCGCGTGCTCTACCTAATACGTCGCCGAGTAGAGAAGGCGATAGATAACTCGAACATACCCTCCAAAGGCATGTTCTATGTACCAAGCCTCTCCTGTAGGACTCTAGTTTATAAGGGCATGCTGTCGGCGGATCAACTACCAGCATACTTCGCCGATCTGAGAAGCCCCTTGCTGGAAAGCGCTATCGCTCTGGTTCACCAACGCTTCAGCACCAACACCTTCCCCACATGGTCCCTAGCGCATCCATTCAGGATGCTAGCCCACAATGGTGAGATCAACACGCTCCGCGGCAACATTAACTGGATGCGTGCCCGAGAAGGGCAGATGGAATCTGAGCTGTTTGGCAATGACCTAAAGGACATCCTACCCGTAATCCAGGAGGGAGGAAGTGACTCAGCAACTCTAGACAATGTCCTCGAGTTGCTGGTAAGAGCTGGGCGCTCTCTACCACATGCTATGATGATGCTCATTCCCGAGGCATGGTCGGGCCACGAGGGTATGAGCGAGATCAAGAAGAACTTCTATGACTACCACGCCTCCCTTATGGAGCCCTGGGACGGACCTGCTGCGGTGGCCTTTACAGATGGCCGCCTAGTGGGTGCCGTCCTAGACCGCAACGGCCTGAGACCAGCCAGATATTACGTCACAAAAGATGATCGGGTAGTACTAGCCTCAGAAGTAGGTGTTCTGGACATAGCACCGGAAGATGTGGTTTATAAGGGCAGGATTGAGCCCGGCAAGATGCTTCTAATAGACACTGTCGAGGGACGCATAGTCGATGATGCCGAACTCAAGGCTCGTATAGCTAGTGAGAAGCCCTACGGCAGGTGGTTATCGGAGAATCGAGTCAAGGTAGATGATCTGCCTGCGCCCCCTCGCGTGCCTGAGCCAGATCACAATACTGTACTCCAGCGTCAGCAGATATTTGGCTACACGCATGAGGAGAACAGGATCATCCTAACTCCCATGGCAAAGAACGGCGAAGAGCCTGTAGGATCCATGGGCACAGATACACCCATAGCCGTGCTCTCCGAAAGACCACAGCTGCTATTCAACTACTTCAAGCAGCTGTTCGCACAGGTTACAAACCCGCCCCTGGACGCAATAAGGGAGGAGCTGGTTACATCCGTAGACACACTGCTAGGACCAGAAAAGAATCTGCTCAAGCCGGAGCCCGATAGCTGCAGGCAGATAGAGATACCCTCGCCCGTTATAGATAACGAACAGCTTGCAGCGATAATGCACTTTGAGGCTCCTGGCTTCAAGACAAAGGTCCTCCCAATGCTCTTCCCAGCTCGAGAGGGCGTAAAGGGGCTGGAGAGAGCGCTCGACAAGCTCTTTGAAGAAGCCGACAAGGCCATAGATGAGGGCTACACGATACTGGTGCTCTCAGACAGGGGCGTAAGTAAGGACCTAGCACCTATCCCCAGTCTCTTGGCTACAGCAGGACTACATCATCACTTAGTGCGCAACGGCAAGCGTACCAAAGTAGGATTGATAGTAGAGACCGGAGAGGCCAGGGAGGTGCATCATTACTGCTTGCTCATAGGATACGGAGCAGGCTGTATCAACCCATACTTGGCGTTTGAGACTATAGACGACCTGATAAGAGATGGGCATATTACGGGCATAGACCACGCTACGGCTGTCAAGAAATACATCAAGGCGGTCAACAAGGGCGTGCTCAAAGTTATGTCCAAGATGGGTATCTCCACCCTGCAGAGCTACAGAGG
>JBHORE010000031.1:0-26799 GCA_042408415.1 Thermobaculum sp. | reverse complement strand
GCTTTATAAAGTGAACACAACACTTAGGATAGTCACTCTGATCACGATAATAAGTCTTACATCTGCATATGCCAGACCTGATTGTGGTCTCGCATCCGGATGGTTCTCTATCATAACGGCCAGAGGTCGACGTGGAGGTGGAGCAGATTCTATCTGTTCAAGAATGGCTTTTACTTTTATTGTGCTGCCAGGATCTACTTTGTATTTCTTACGGAAAGTTTCGTAGTAACGCTTGTTAAGTCTCACCCAATGATCCCCAGGCTCAACGTTCTTGATCGTTATTGGTGCAAACCCCCTAAATTTTTGATCTATGAAGACTCTTACCCCTTTTTGAGAGGTGGTAATAGCAATAATGCCTGGCTTGGGTTTGAGGCTAAGGGTTATCTTTTTATTGTCTCCAGCATTAAGAGAGATCTCTTTAGTTGTATCGAAATATCCTTCCCTCTTAGCAGAGATGATGTGCTTACCAACTTCTAATTCGAGCTTTTGATCTCCTGATCCCGCTTTATGTTTGTCTACAAAAACGACTACATTCTTGTTTGGGACGTCTATTAGCAAGATGGGCTTTATAGCAGCTAAGTTGCAACTAACATCTATCGTTTGCCCCGGTAATATATCTACGATCTTTTTACACTCCTTATAGTGGTTCTTTCGAATCATTACACTGTGTTTACCTGGAGTTACACTTAGCTTACTAATTGGAGTATCACCAATCTGTTTGTTATCAACCTGCACCAATGCTCCGTTTGGTTTAGAGTTGACATTAAGCGTGCCATTGAGGGCAGTTAGCTTAACATCTATGCTTACTCTATCCCCTTCACCCAACTGTACTTCCTGTTGAGATTCCTTGTAGCCCGAAAGCGAAACGCTCACCTTGTATGTACCCGGCGGGAGATGAAGCGTATTAGGCGTTCTACCTGAATCTTTTCCGTTGACTTTTATTACTGCTTTTGTTGGTGTGCTAGATATCTCTAGCGTTGCCTTTGCCGGTTGATTTGTTGGAGTGCTCAAGTTTTGTCCACTGCTCTGAAAGGGGATTTTACATGCAGATATAAGACTTATTATCGTGATCAGAGTGACTATCCTAAGTGTTGTGTTCACTTTATAAAGCACTCCTGGAAATTTCAAATCATTACCTGCCTCTTAGAAGGGGAGTTTAGCATAGAATTTACTCATTAGTTATGAGTTGGCTATTGAGCGACCGTTTATTTTCCTTTTTGTTTATAGGTTACAAAAGTTAGGCATGGTACTATCTAGTACCATGCCTAACAGATGGACTTTTTGCGATTATAGATGACTAAGCTCTTTTTTCTACCGGTTGGGTATTCCCGAACACTCTAACAGGAGTGAATCTAGGCGCAGCCCATCTCACTGCATTTGATATGATCTTTTGCACGTTCTCGTTATGATATGTTGGCAGGGTCTCGTGACCAGGTCTAAAGTAGAAAATTCTTCCAGCTCCTCTAGTGTAGCAACAGCCGCTTCTGAACACCTCTCCCCCTCTAAACCAGCTAATTAGTACCAGCTCATCAGGTTGAGGTATATCGAATGGTTCACCATACATCTCCTCTGGAAGTTCGAAGTATTGATCTACTCCTTCTACGATGGGGTGACCTGGGGAAACAACCCAGATTCTTTCGTAATCGTCGTCGCGCCACTTTAGATCACAGCTAGTGCCCATCATCCGTCTAAATATCTTAGAAAAATGACCTGAATGTAGTACTATAAGTCCCATGCCGTTTAGTACTCTTTGCTGAACTTTATCGACGATATGGTCAGATACTTCATGGTGTGCCATATGTCCCCACCATATCAATACATCAGTTGAATCTAGCTTGTTGTCATCAAGGCCGTGATCTGGCTCATCCAGTGTAGCTGTCTGGACTTCAAACCCACGTTGTTGCAGGAAGCCGGCTATCACGTTATGTATGCCTTCTGGATAAATCTCCTTTACTTGGGGATGTGTCTTCTCGTGTCTAAATTCGTTCCATACGGTAACTTTGATAGCATCAGACATATATATAACTTCCTCCTCACAAGAAATCGTCTAAGGCTTGGTGTTTCTAATGTAGCATCAAGCAGCCTCTTAACTCTAGAAGTGAACACTTTGACATAGAGATAATTAGGATGGACAATATTATCTAATGTTCGAAACCTCGGAGGGTTCATGGGTGCCAAGCAGGTATTTACTAACACCTTAGTAGTTCTTTTGACTTTAGCTGGGGCATACTTAGTTATAAGGTTGCTCGACATAATTGTGTTATTTGTGATAGCTATAATATTCGCTTCGGCAATTTCCCCTGCCGTCGCCTTCCTAAACAGGAAATTACCTCTGGGAATTTCCATAGCCATAGTCTATCTAGGGATTATCTTAGTTTTTGCTGGAATACTTTCCTTGATAATTCCTACTGCTGTTAGGCAAGGAATGGCGCTAGTTGAGTCTGGTCCAGACATGGTGCAGGCTGTCGAAAGACAGATTATAGAACTACAGCAAAGGTTCAATATACCGGTAGAAAATCTATCTGGCGATCTTCAGGAGTATTATAGAAGGCTTATATCATCTGCACCTAGATTAGCTGCAGGGATATTGAATGTGACTCTGAGCTTTATTAGTGGTCTAGGTGCTTTTGTGGCTATATTGGTGATGGCATTCTACTGGTTACTCGAAAGAAGGGGAGTGCAAAGTACCTGGATAGGCCTTGCTTCTCCAAGCAGTAGGCCTGAGATAAGGCATATCATTGATGAGATAGAAGCTAAAATAGGAGCCTATGCACGAGGTCAGATAACGCTTGGGCTTATAGTAGGAGTAGCCTCCTTTATAGGTTTGACAATACTGGGTATTAAATACGCTGCCATATTGGCTCTTATAGCTGGTATATCAGAGCTTATACCTATAGTAGGGCCCATAGTTGGAGCGATACCAGCTGTCCTAATAGCTCTATCGCAGTCACCCAAACAGGCTATCTTGGTAGTCTTGCTTTACGTAATAATTCAGCAGATGGAAAACCACCTACTTGTTCCTAAGATTATGCAGATGTCCGTTGGGCTGAGTCCTCTTACAGTACTCTTCGTAGTGTTAGCGGGTGGATCTCTGATGGGGATAATAGGAGTGCTGCTAGCTGTGCCCATTGCCTCTGCTATACAGGTGATACTCTCATACACCTTGCTCCGTAGAGACGAGGCAGGTACCCTATATAGGGAAGGCGAAAAGTTGGAGGCACCTAGCGGCTAGTACTTTAATTGCTGCCTGCGCTAAACTGTCTTGGATATACTGCTTGGAGTTGTAATTGTGTCTATAGATGTTGCTGATCTCAAACATCTGAGTTTGGAGATATCTCGTACGTTATCAGATGTTGGTTCACCTTCCATACTGCTCTATGAACTCCCATATTTGTCTCTAGAAGTACTCATCACTCTATTTGCCAAGCTATCTGCCGACAACCAGTGCCCGTGTTATCTATGGTCTGATGGTAAAGGATTTTCCATGCTTGGGTTTGGAGTTGCTAAGTCTGTGGAATACGAAGATTTCACGTCTCCAGCCATTGTTCGAGGAGATATTCAGAGCTTTCTGTCTTGTTTTGATATAGGAGATAATTATTCTACTATCTTAGGACTGTACTCGAGCTTTGATCGCGCTGATGATCCACAAACCTTCTGGGCTAGAGAAGCTTGGCTAACTGTGTTTTTGCCGGTAGTATGCTTGTACACTCGAGATGGCAACTCCTACTTGCAAGTTGCCATCTCGAGCAGAGAAGGGGAACTGGTTCAGATAGCTAAGGCATTAGACTTGCTAACAGCCATCTATCCTGGGAAGTCTTCCAGCGATGCAGCCGAAAATGTTCAGGTATTAGGCTATAGAACTGATCTAGATATCAGTACCTGGAGTGCTGCCATAAACACTATAAAGAGGTATATAAGATCCGGAGAAGTAGAGAAGGTGGTCCTTTCTCGAAAGGCTTTCTTAGATCTCGACCGACCGCTGAATCTAGGTGATTTCCTGAGGGACTTGCATTCTGCCTATCCTAACCTTTATCTCTACGCTCTTAGCAAGGACGGTTTCTACTTTGTAGGCTCATCTCCGGAGATGCTTGCGGAAGTTTATAATGGAAAGCTAGCTACCATGGCTCTTGCTGGATCCGCACCTTTAGAAGTTTCGAAAGATTCAGTTACTCAGAAGGATTTAGCCTTAAGGAGGCTACTTGGTAGCAGCAAGGATATATATGAGCATAATTTTGTAGTGCAGAGTATAGTTGAGGCTTTAAAGGAAATAACAACTTACGTAGGTGTGGATGATCTGACAGTTACGAATTTACCTAATATCTTGCACCTACAGACTCCTATCAAAGCTTATCTCCAGTCCGGCTATGATTTGCTAGATGCTTTGACATATATTCATCCAACTGCGGCTGTAGCTGGTTACCCTAGATATACTTCTGTAGGTCTTATTTCTGCCTTAGAGCCTCTACCACGGGGCCTCTATAGCGGTACCATGGGGTGGATTGATGCTGAAGGTAACGGTTCGTTGTCCGTATCACTTAGATGTGCTGCAGTAAGAGATAAGCTGGTTGTTGTGTTTGCTGGTTGCGGAATAGTTTCTGATTCTGATCCCCAGGCAGAGTATCTGGAGTCTGAGGCTAAGATGCGACCTATATTTTCCTCCCTGCCGTTCGGGGTATATGGTATCAAGTAGAACCTCATCATGAGTGAAATTGGAAAGATTAACCTATTGGCAGCTAGAGCTCTAGCGTATGAGCTTATTAGATGCGGTGTGGAGCATGTGTGTTTAAGTCCCGGCTCCCGATCTGCTCCTATGGCTATAGCTTTTGCTGAGACAGGTATTAGACTCTGGGTACATTTTGATGAACGTTCTACCGCGTTCTTCGCGTTGGGCTTAGCTAAACACTCCCGAAAACCTGTAGTGGCCCTGTGTACATCAGGTACGGCAGCTTCTAATTTCTATCCGGCTGTTATAGAAGCTAGTTATTCTGCTATACCGTTGATAGTCATTACCTGTGACAGACCACCCGAGCTTGTTGATTTTGGGTCTCCACAAACTATCGATCAGAGTAAGTTGTATGGTATTTATCCTAAGTGGCATGTAAACCTGCCTGTTCCGTCGGATGATTTTCAGGTAGATGGGTATGTGAAAGCTGTGGCTAGAAGGGCTTATCAGACCGCACTAGCTTTTCCTTCTGGTGTAGTGCACCTCAATTTTCCTTTCAGAGAACCCCTTATACCTGAGGAGATCGACAACACCAGTGTTGATTCCTTCGAGGATATGCATCCTATCGTTATGCCGGACATTGATGGATATTACCCTCTTCCGAAAGCATCAGTAAGTAAGATATTGGATTTGCTACAGCAGTCTAGGAGGGGCTGGATAGTATGTGGGTATTCCGGAGGTAGTGACCATCTGGATTCCATCCTGGAGCTGTCAGCTAGGCTCGGCTATTTGCTAGTAGCTGATCGTGTTTCTAACCTTGGCATTCACAAGGGAGGTAGAAACCTACTTATATCTAGCTATGATCAGCTACTGGGTGGAGATCCTCGCTACTTACCCGAACCTCCAGAGGCAGTACTAAGGATTGGAGCTTCTCCCACATCCAAGAATTTGAACCGTTATCTTAAACAATTAGATCTCAAATTCAGTATTTTAGTCGATAATTTTGGCCGATGGCATGATCCAGATTGGGCTGCGGATATAGTTATACAATCGAGTACTAAAAAGTTTGTTGATTCAGTCTTGGAGTTCTTGCCTGATAGATTGAATCGAGACGTAGATTGGTTGAGTAGGTGGACTGAGCTGGATAGTGAAGTTTCCCACAAACTGGCAGAGACCGTGCTTGGAATCAACGATATTCTATTCGAAGGGCGTATCTTCTTTGAGCTGTCGGATGCACTTCCTAGTGGCTCTCAGATATTCGTTGGTAACAGTATGCCTGTCAGAGACTTGGAAACTTACTTCCCATTTACAGACAAGGCATTTCATATCTTTGCTAACAGGGGTGCCAATGGCATAGATGGGGTTTTGTCCACTGCTACTGGAGTAGCAGCATCATCGAGTAAGCCAGTCTTTCTTGTTATAGGGGACTTGTCCTTCGCACATGATGCCATAGCTTTGTCGATATCGGTTAGGCATTCTATCCCCATAAAAGTGATACTGGTCAACAACAATGGGGGTGGCATATTCTCGCTGCTACCATATAGAAACCATGAAGAATTCTTTGAGTTGCTTTTTGGGACTCCTCATGATCTTGAATTAGGACGTATTGCTGGTGCCTTGGGAGTTAGATATCATCCTTGTAGTAGCTGGCAGGACTTCCGAAACGCGATATTAGAATGCCAAGATTTGGATGGCCCGGACTTAATTGAGATACGTACCGATCGGGATATAAATAAAAAGATACGAGCTAACATTCGCCAGGAAATACAAAAGTATATAGCGTCTGTGACCTCACTTTTAGAGTAATAATGTCTGTAGCATTGACTGCTGGAGTAAAAATATATTACGAGACTTATGGTCGAGGGTTCCCCATGCTTCTACTGCATGGGTTCACGGGCTCGCATCATACCTGGGAACGTATAGTGAGACCTCTGCAAGACGATTTTTTCCTAATAACTCCTGATCTGATTGGACATGGCTTGTCGGAGGTGCCGTTAGAGATCGACAAATATAGCATGGATTATATGGTGCAATGCTTATGTGAGTTGTTGGACCTTTTGAATGTCAGCAAGTATATTTTGCTCGGATATTCTATGGGAGGACGCATAGCCATGCGTCTGGCCCTTCATGACACTTCTCGTGTTACTGCCCTGATCCTTGAAAGCACATCTCCCGGGATAGAAGATGAGACTAGCAGACAAGAAAGACTACGTAGTGACCAATTCTTAGCCGATATGATTGAAAGAGAGGGAGTGAGATCTTTTGTCGACTATTGGGAGAGCCTCCCGCTATTTCAGACCCAGAAAAAGTTACCAGAAAATGTCAGGCTTCGGATTAGAGCCGAAAGACTTTCACATACACCGTTAGGCTTAGCTAATAGCCTGCGAGGATTGAGCGCTGGATTAGATGCGCCTATCTGGGATCAGTTATCTAGTATGGATTGTCCAACATTGTTAGTTGCTGGGTGTGAGGATAAAAAATATGTTGAGATGATGCGTAGGATGCATCAGTGTATGCCTAAGTCCAGCTTGGAGGAAGTAGAAGGTTGTGGTCATTGTGTTCATCTTGAGGCGCCGGATAGATTCGCTTTGATAGTCTCTAATTTTTTATTGCATCATGGACTTATTAGTAAGGGTAACTAAAAACTGAAAGGAGCAATGTTATATGGTTCAGTGGAAGAAGGCGAAAGAGTACCAAGACATAATCTATGAGAAAGCGGAGGGTATAGCAAAAGTAACGATCAACCGCCCTGAGGTTAGGAACGCCTTTCGGCCCGAAACTGTCAAAGAGATGATAGATGCCTTCAATGATATACGTGAGGATCCTGAGATAGGTGTTGCTATTCTTACTGGTGCAGGAGATAAAGCTTTCTGCTCTGGAGGCGACCAGAGATATAGGGGTGAGGGTGGGTATGTTGGTGAAGACAACGTCCCAAGGCTGAATGTACTAGATCTTCAAAAACAGATAAAGTACCTCCCCAAACCAGTTATAGCTATGGTAGCTGGTTATGCTATTGGCGGAGGGCATGTGTTGCACTTGATCTGCGACCTTACTATTGCTGCCGACAATGCTATATTTGGCCAGACCGGCCCTAAGGTAGGGAGTTTTGATGCAGGCTACGGTGCGACCTACATGGCTCGAGTAGTGGGGCACAAGAAGGCCAGAGAAATATGGTACCTCTGTAGGCAATATACTGCTCAAGAAGCCCTTGAGATGGGTCTGGTAAACAAGGTTGTGCCGCTTGAGCAACTGGAAGAGGAGACCATCAAGTGGTGCAAAGAACTCCTTGAGAAGAGCCCTATAGCTCTTAGGTTCCTCAAGGCTGCCTTCAATGCCGACACAGATGGTCTGGCAGGTATCCAAGATCTTGCTGGCAATGCAACGATGCTTTACTACATGACGGAAGAAGCTAAGGAAGGATATAGAGCTTTCCTGGAGAAGAGAAAGCCGGATTTCTCCAAGTTCCCTAGGTTGCCTTAGGCTGACTAGGAGGTCTTTATTCCTTATGACTGGCAGGCCCGCACAAGATCAAATGAATATTTTTAGGGCTTGGCTGTTAGCTACTAGACTTCCGACCTTACCTGCAGCTGTTGTCCCGGTGTTGGTGGGTACAGCAGCCGCTATTCGCCAGGGTTACTTTCGGCCTCTGGGGTTCCTTGCTGCGCTCTTTGCGGCTTTGCTTATACAGATAGGTACCAACTTCATAAACGATTACTATGATTTTCTCTCTGGCGCAGATACTTCGAGCAGAAAGGGTCCTATAAGACCTCTTCAGTTAGGACTTGTTACTCCTCGAACCATGTTTCTAGCAGCTGCTCTTTGTTTCTTTCTTGCAGCTTTGCTTGGCTTATATCTCGTCTATCTTGCAGGTTGGCCGATACTTGTTATAGGTATAGCGGCTATCATAGCTGCTGTTACTTATACTGGAGGGCCCGTTCCCTACGGCTATATAGGCCTAGGGGACTTATTCGTGTTCATTTTCTTTGGCCTAGTGGCTGTCATGGGTACCTACTACGTACATGCAGAGTCTGTAAACGGCTTTGTTTTACTGCTTTCTTTACCTGTTGCCGCGCTGGTTACTGCCATACTGGTAGTCAATAATGTTCGCGATATCGATTCTGACAAAGCTGCCGGCAAGAAAACCCTTGCCGTTATCATTGGTGACCGTGCTGCGCGCAGTGAATACTTAGTACTTATCTTGCTTGCCTATCTTACCGTGATCATTGGTATCGTTTTGGGTATCTTGCCTATCTGGTCTGCAGCAGTTCTCTTCACTTTACCCCTGGCTATTAGATCCACACGGACAGTACTGTACTCTTCTAAAGGGCCAGAATTAAATTCAGCTTTGAAGTCTACGGGTAGATTACATTTGATTTTCGGGTTGATCCTATCAGTAACTTTGCTAGTGTAGCCTTTCTCTTGAGGAATGCTGTTATGTATGAGAGCTTCCTTTTGCCTAACTGGCTTCTATATCAATCAAGAACGAATGCCAATCATAAGGCACTATTGTATGGGAATGAGGTCATTACTTATCGACAACTTTATCATAAGGTTGTGGCCTTTGCTTCGATCCTGACCAAAAAAGAAGTAGTCCCTCATGACAGAATAGCCATATTATCTAAGCCTTCTCTTAACTTTATATATGCTGTGCATGCAGCCATGCAGATTGGTGCTGTTGTTGCTCCTTTGAATACGCGACTGTCTAGAAAAGAAGTTGCCTATCAACTCAATAGGATTAAGCCAAGAGTACTACTTGTTGATAGTTCTAATCTGGGCAAGGTATCAGGTATAGCTCTGTCCGATAATGCAGATATAGTTTTGATGGATGATCTGGTGTTGAACTCATCCCCAGATCATATTTTCATCCCGAGGGATTATTTCAGATCCAGCGATCCTTTGGCTATTATCCATACCTCCGGCACTACTGGTAAGCCCAAAGGTATAGTTCTGACTTATGGTAATTTCTGGTGGAATGCTGTTGGCTCGGCTCTAAACATAGGGGCTACTCCTCAGGATATCTGGCTAGCATGTATGCCATTGTTTCATGTGGGAGGAATGTCGATCATCACTCGCAGCGTTATCTATGGGAGCTCAATTTTACTTCACGAAGAGTTCGATCCTGAATTGGTCAACTACGATCTTGAGAAGCACGATGTTACTTTGTTATCGGTAGTCAGCACCATGCTTCGACGGATGATAGGTGCTCGAAATGGAGTACGTTATAGGTCACGCTTAAGGTGCGTACTTCTAGGTGGGGGGCCGATTCAACCCGATCTTGTATTGGAAGCGCTAAATATAGGACTGCCGGTAGCTCCAACATATGGTATGACCGAGACTACTTCTCAAATAGCGACCATGCCTCCATCAGAGGTGCGATCTAGACCGAGCTCATCTGGAAGGCCTATAATGCCAGCGATGCTGAAGGTTTTTGATGAGAATAGGGGTTATCTGGGTCCAAACCAAGAGGGTGAAATAGTGGTTGAAGCTCCTATGATCTTTAGCGGCTACTGGGATCCAATAGTGGGGATATTGGCTAGGGAGAATAGAGAATTCAGAACTGGGGATTACGGGTATATTGACGATAATGGCTTTCTCTATGTGATTGATAGGAGGGATGATCTGATAGTATCTGGTGGGGAGAATATATCCCCAGTTGAAGTTGAGAGTGTGCTTATGACCCATCCTGACATAGATGATGCATGTGTTACGGCTGTTGCTGACCAAGAATGGGGGCAGATCCCCGTAGCCAGCGTTAAGTTGAAAGTTGGCTCAAGCCTCACCGAGGAGGAAGTAATAGCTTACTGTAAGTCTCGTTTGGCTTCATATAAAGCTCCTAAGAGGGTAATTTTTGTAGAGTCGGTGCCTCGTAATGCAGCTGGCAAGCTCTTGAGGAACCAGGTGAGTGAGATGCACAAGAGGGTGATGGGTGAGAAATACTAATTTTTCTGAATCACCCCTTATAAAGTACTACCTCTATGGAGATGGGGAGATAATATTATTTGTTCATGGTGGTTTTAGCAATGGAAGAGCTTCTTGGAAGCGTCAAATAGGCGAGCTTGCAGCCTTCGCAAAGCTTATTGTTGTGGACCGGAGAGGGCACGGATTAAGTCCCAAATTACCTAGACCTTACACTGTTTGGGGAGATGCCTTAGATATTCTCAGAGTGACAGACCTCATGGGAATTGACAGAATTCACCTGGTAGGTCACTCTTACGGTGCATTGGTAGCTTTGGAAATTGTGGTGAGGCAAGAGATCCAAGTCAATACGCTTCATCTAATAGAGCCCCCCGCGCTTAGCATCCTTCGAAATGATCCAGCTATCGTAGATCTATCAGAAAGTCTCAGAGGGGTTCAGAGATTGGGTCCTATTATGGGTAGAGATTGGACTGCTAGACTTTTTCTGGAGAAGCTGCAAGGCAAGGACTTTGTGGAGTATGCAGCTAATTCACCTGCTTGGAACAAACTATTGTTGGAAGCGAGTCGTTTCTGGTATGAACAATTTGCAGCGGATTATGATTTAGATCGAAACTACCTTGCTAATCTTCAAGTCCCTACTTGGGTGTATGTTGGAAGCCGGTCCAACCAAGCCCTAATACGAGTATCGAAAGAATTGTGCAGTCTATTACCATGTTGCAAGCTAGTGCAAGTACCAGATGGTACACATATGCTGCAGGCTGAGAGCTACGTACTCAGCCTGCAGCTACTGTCATTGATTAATACCTAGAATCAACGCTCAGCTCAGGAGACTTCCAAGATTGCTGGTCTATGGATCTTGTGACCATCCAAGTCCACTTCTATCTTAGGCCAATCGACTATGTCCGTGAGCACCTCATTGCTATCGGACCCAACAAGTATTGTATCTTCAGACTTTACTCCTGTGATGCTTGGGTTCCAAGCATATGCTTGTCCTTCATACACTATTTCTTGTGATGTAGGAGTGCCAAAGAACTCTCTGCTTTCGTATCCTGCTATGCCGCCCTGATGATGCAGCTTCCACTCATCAGCAAAACCATTTTGCTCGTAGGCCTGTATCGCATGGATAAACACATCTGATAACCTTGTGTTCGGTCGCGTATGATGTATTAGCGCAGCATCCACACTGGCCACAGCAGACTGCTTTATTGCTAAATCTTCTGGGAGCTTCCCAAAGTGGATCAGTCGGGTTATGGAACATACTAACCCCCACTTTCGACCGCATAGGACGAGCATGGCATATTTTGAGAGTTTTTTGTCAGTAGGTAGAGGATGCCTGTAATCATACACTCTATCATCGACTGCAACTAGATCAACTATTGGCCAAGCTCCTCTAGATTCGGTCTCGTATGCAAGTATTGCGGCTATCTCATGCTCTGATTGCCCAGGAGTAATCTTGTGGATGGCCGCATTCATCGCATCAGCGCAGATCTTACCTAGCTGTCTAAACCTCTCCTGCTCTGGAGGCAAAAGCCTGGATCTAAGACGAGCTATATCTACTGATACGTCCACAAAATCTTTACTTGAGAAATCAGCCCCAACCCTTTTACCAGCAATTAGCTTAGATAAAGATGTTTGTTCGCTATACCAATCATCTACTATGAACTTCCATCCCTGCTCCTCTAATTTTTCTTCTTTAGAAAGCCTTGGTTCCTCGATTCTATTGGTAATCAGGTATCTGCTATCTTGGGTGATCAAGATTGTAGCTGTACCTAGCTCGGATGCTGTATTTACATAACTTGATGCACCACAAGTAGCCCAAGCAAACGAGCTTACTCTTCTTAGAACCAAGGCGTCGAGCTGGCTATTCTCTAGTAGCCTTCTCATGGCTTCAAGCTTTTGATCCAGTTCGTTCATAAAGATATTACTCCTGTAAAAGGTGGGTTATAACTATCTCTTACTGCGTCTATTCTTACCCATCTGTCGTAATTCCTTCAACAACATATATTTGTTTTAAATGTGAGAAAATAATTATGGAATACTCAGGTCACTGACTTTTGTTGCAGTCCTTAGTGATAACACAATTCTCTAGGAGATCATTTATGACTCAGACTGATACTAGAAGCGTGATAATTATAGGTTCTGGCCCAGCTGGATATACAGCTGCTATCTATGCTGCTAGGGCCAACCTAAGTCCCCTGGTCCTTGCTGGTAGCCAGATGGGTGGTCAGCTGATGATAACGACTGATGTAGAAAACTATCCTGGCTTTCCTGATGGTGTTCAAGGTCCTGAGTTAATGGCTCTATTCCAGCAACAGGCAGAGAGATTTGGGGCTGAAATAGTGCCAGTAGATGTGACCAAGGTTGATTTCTCGTCACGTCCGTTTAAGGTTTGGGCTGATGAAGAGGAATACTCTGCTCTATCTGTGATTATTGCCACCGGAGCATCTGCCAAGTTTCTGGGTGTTCCAGGTGAGTCGGAATTTATGGGAAGAGGCGTATCAGCCTGCGCTACCTGTGATGGCTTTTTCTTTAGAGACAAGAAGGTAGTGGTAGTTGGTGGTGGCGATGTGGCAATGGAGGAAGCACTGTTCCTAACTCGATACGCTAGTTCTGTGACCGTTATACATAGAAGGGACCAGCTACGGGCTAGCAAAATAATGCAGGAAAGGGCTAAATCCAACCCCAAGATAAATTTCATCTGGAACACAGTGGTCGAAGAGATATTAGGGGATCAAAATGTCAAGGCTATAAAAGTTCGTAACGTCGTTACAGGAGAGTTGAGCGAAATCCCCATTGATGGTGTTTTCATAGCAATCGGGCACAAACCTAACACTGATATATTTGTTGGCCAGGTAGAACTGGATGAGAAAGGCTACATAAAGGCCCAAGACTCATGGAGCACAGCTACCAATATAGATGGTGTATTTGCAGCAGGGGATGTACGTGATCACAAGTACCGTCAGGCTGTGACAGCTGCTGGTGATGGATGCAAGGCTGCAATGGACGCCGAAAGGTGGTTGGAATCTCAGGGCGTGCAAGTGGACATAAGTGATGAAATTTACTCGCTACCTAAATGAGCAATGCTAGCGGTACTTGTATCCGGGGGCGAGATGTCGTCTCCAGATCTATTTGCCCCCTTATTGAAGGAAGCAGATTTTCTTGTAGCAGTCGATTCGGGTTATCATTTGTTTCGGACAGCAGGAGTCAAGCCCAACCTCTTGGTTGGTGATCTTGACTCCATCTCTCCAGAGATGCTTACCCATGCTCGAGAAGCTGGAGTTGACCTAATAACATTCCCGACCGAAAAGGATTATACAGATACTGAATTAGCCATAAATCAGGCTATCGATAACGGTTGTTCAACCATCTTGGTCGTAGCTCCTTTTGGAGATAGGATCGATCATACTTTGGCCAACGTTCTCCTGTTGACCTCTCCTAAATTTAGGAATTGTGACCTGAGATTGCTTAATGAATATCAGGAAGTGCGGCTTATTAGAGGGTCTATAAGCATTCACTCTCGCCCTGGAGAGCTGATATCTTTATTACCACTGTCGGATGTGGTTGAGGGCATAACTACTGCTGGGCTCTATTACAGGTTGCAAGATGCTAACATGATTAGAGGACCGGCTCTGGGAATTAGTAATGTTGCTACTTCAGAGATAGTGTCAGTCTCTGTTGTTTCTGGTGATCTACTGCTAGTTCGGATATTCTGGAATGGCTTGGACTCTGATGAATATATACGTAATGAGCTTGGATGTAAGCCGCTAGACTAATCTCATTTGGAGGCAGTGCTATGGAAAGAGCAAGCAATGATGGGCTAGGTTCCTTAGATGCCTTTTCGACGCCTAAGGGGACTTCTTATTCGTACTATAGCCTAGAGAAGCTAGCATCTCAGGGATATACATCAATAGATAAATTACCCTTAACTATAAAGCTATTTCTTGAAAACCTTTTACGTAATTCCTCCCAAGAGAGCCAGAGCGAAATAGATCGCTTAGCCAAATGGTCTCCTCAAGATGCCGGCGGATATGAATTTCCATGGATGCCTGCTAGGGTATTGTTACAAGACTTTACTGGGGTACCTGTAGTGGTTGATCTTGCAGCTATGAGGTCGGCTGCAGCGCGTATGGGTAAAGATCCTAAGAAGATCAATCCTTTGGTACCTACAGATCTTGTTATAGATCATTCTGTACAAGTGGATTTCTTTGGTACCAGGATGTCTTTCTATCAGAACGTTGAGCTAGAGTACCAGCGCAACGCGGAAAGATATGCATTGTTGAGGTGGGCTCAACAAGCTTTTGATAATTTCAGGGTTGTTCCTCCCGGTACTGGTATTGTTCATCAGGTTAACCTTGAGTACCTCGCCAAAGTAGTGCAAGTGTCTACACATGGCGACAAACAGATAGCTTATCCAGATACCTTAGTAGGGACTGATTCTCATACCACCATGGTTAATGGGCTTAGCGTTCTTGGATGGGGCGTAGGTGGTATTGAAGCCGAGGCGGTACAGCTGGGGCAGCCTATGTATATAGTCTGTCCCGAGGTTATAGGTTTTAGAATAACCGGCGAGATGAAAAGTGGTACCACAGCCACCGATCTAGTATTGACCATCACTCAGATGCTGAGGCAGAGAGGCGTAGTGGATAAATTTGTAGAGTTCTTTGGTCCTGGCCTGGATAAGCTTAGCGTTGCTGATAGAGCTACGATTTCGAATATGTGTCCCGAGTATGGAGCTACAGCCGCTATTTGGCCTATAGACGACGAGACACTTAGATATCTTAGGATGACAGGCAGATCTGATGAACTGGTTGATCTTGTAGAACGCTATGCCAAGCTTCAGGGAATATTCAGATATTCCGACTCAGCGGAGGCTACCTATAGCGATGTGATAGAGCTAGATCTGTCTACCGTTGAGCCAAGCATGGCCGGACCTAGGAGACCCCAGGACAGAGTGGCTCTCCAGGATGTAAGAAAATCCTTCTATGATACCTTTGGATCCCTGATACGTGCCCATAATGAGCAATCTCATGGTGTTGACAGTAGTTCTTCTTTGGGGACTGCAACACTTGAAGCCAAGCGAGTAGTTGATGTGAGATTGGACGGTCAGCATGGGGAAATTTCAGATGGATCGGTAGTGATAGCCGCTATCACCAGCTGCACCAATACTTCTAATCCATCTGTTATGCTCGCCGCAGGGTTGGTGGCCAAGAAGGCTGTAGAGCGCGGGCTGCTTAGTAAGCCTTGGGTAAAGACAAGCCTTGCACCTGGATCTCAAGTGGTTACTGATTATCTTGAGCGATCAGGGCTTCTCTCATTCCTCGAGGCTTTACGTTTCCACCTGGTTGGTTATGGATGCACAACCTGTATAGGCAATAGCGGTGCTATATTAGGCCCTGTTGCCGAGGCGGTTCAGGAGAATGAGCTGGTGGTAGCTGCGGTTCTCAGTGGTAACAGGAATTTTGAGGGTAGGATAAATCCACTGGTTAGAGCTGCATATTTGGCTTCTCCTCCGTTAGTCGTGGTTTATGCTCTAGCTGGGACTGTCGATTTGGACCTTACCAGAGATCCCGTGGCCTATGATCCTAACGGTCAACCAGTATTCCTGCATGACATATGGCCTACGCAAGAGGAACTCAATGAAGTACTTGAAAAGTCTGTAAGTGGTGACTCTTTCCGGAAAATATACTCAAACGTGTTCTCTGGAGATGATCATTGGCGCAATCTTCCCGTGCCTCAAGGGGAACTTTATAGCTGGGATCCCGACTCTACTTATGTTCAAGAGCCGCCTTACTTTGATGGTATGTCGATTGATCCAGAACCTCTTCAGGACATACGCGGGGCCAGGGTCCTTGCCTTACTTGGCGATAGTGTCACTACTGACCACATTTCGCCAGCAGGATCTATCCCCAGGAATAGTCCTGCTGGCGAATATTTGATGGAGAAAGGGATACCCCCTGTACAGTTCAACAGCTTTGGTTCTCGTAGAGGTAATCATGAGGTGATGATGAGGGGTACGTTTGGCAACATACGCCTGCGGAACATGTTGGTCCCTGACAGGGAAGGCAACTGGACCATACATATCCCCTCAGGTGAGGTAACAAGCATTTATGAAGCTGCGATGAAATATAAGGACGAAGGCGTGCCTCTGATAGTAATAGCCGGTAAAGAGTACGGAACAGGGAGCTCCAGGGATTGGGCAGCTAAGGGGCCGAATCTTCTTGGAGTTAAAGCCGTGATAGCTGAGAGTTTCGAGAGAATACACCGAAGTAACCTTATAGGCATGGGCGTGCTTCCTCTACAGTTCCTGAATGGACAAAATGCCCAGCGTCTAGGGTTGAGTGGCAAAGAACTCTATTATATATCTGGAATAATGCACATGGAGAAACCGAGATCTAAGCTATCGGTTGTAGCTGTGCGTGAGGATGGATCCCAAGTAGAATTTGAGGTCCTAGCGCGAATCGATACTCCAAAAGAGCTTGAGTACTACAAGCATGGAGGAGTGTTGCAATATGTCCTAAGATCCTTGATCAAAGAGAATTAGATACAGGTAGGGTAGCTGCCTCTAGCTAGAGGCAGCTACCCTTAGAGAGTCAACAAGTTTTCTTATCTCTTGTGCAGCGCTCTTTGGGTCATCTGCACCTACTATTGCAGTTGTAACTCCAGGACATAAGATGCCAGTGGACATAACGTCTTTTAGATTATCTGCCCTTATACCTCCGACAGGTACGACCGGAATACTTACTGTCTGCGTGAGCCGTCGAAGGCCATCTATTCCCATAGAGGGACCTTTATCGATGGCCCATCTTGTCCTGAATAATGGCCTGGCGACTATAAAGTCAGCGCCTGCTTCCTGAGCTTCTAATGCTTCCTGGGGGTCGTAAGCACTGGCGGCTATTAGCATGGTATCCCCTACTAGCCTTCTTACGACCTCTATAGGTAGGTCTTCTGGTCCCAAGTGCACTCCATCTGCTTCTACAGCCATGGCTATATCTGGTCGGTCATTTATTATCAAGTATGCATTATATTGCCTAGTAAGTTCCCTCAGCTGTTTGGCGACTTCATATTGCCTTCGAACGGTAGCTCTCTTATCTCTAAATTCGATAACATTAGCCCCACCCTCTAAAGCGAGCTTTGCTACCTCCGTGTGCATTCTACCACCTGATAGGTCAGGGTCCGTTATCACGTAAAGGTTAAAATCTAGTGCCTTGGTAGGCATTAACTTCACCTCCAGTAAACAAGTAGCACCTAGCGCGGAATAAAAGACTGTACTTAGTACAGCACTAATACTGCCAGCAATATAGCATAAAACTAGTTTCTGGTAAGCAAGCTATATAACCCCAGCTACAGCTAGATCCGAAATCCTAGCTATTACCGTAAGGTAGCAACTCGTTCGTGAAATAGGACTTATAGTCAGGCTCCTGCTTGAGGGGTTTATTGTCAGGACCTAGCAGATTACCTGTTTTGTACATGAAGCGTGGATAATTTGTCCATACGCTCAGATCCTGTATACCCCAGTGCTTCTTTTCTGCTTTGTATCTAGGACTCAGCCACCTCTGACTCTCTACAACCAATCCTGGATCCGGAAACGTACCCTTGGGTGCTGCCTGTATCAGTATCTTTGCCGAATCATCAGGATGCTTTATAGCATACTCATAGCCTCTAGCCGTAGCCTCCATGAATCTCTTAGCTAATTCGTGAGATCTGTCTAAGAATTTTCGGCTGGTGATTATAACTGGTGTGTAGTAGTCGGGTACACAATAGTCCTTAATATAGAATACGTTCAGTTTAAGCCCCTCTCTCTTTGCCTGAATACCTTCCCATCCCATAAATATCCATACGAAATCTGCTCTCTTGGCCTTTAGAGCTTCATATCCAAATACGTTGGTGGTTACTGTCTTGAAATCTCCCTTTCCACCGTCGCACTTTATTACTTCCGATATAACTGGTTTCTCAAAAGGAGAGCCAAAGCCAGCGTATCTTTTTCCATCGAGCATTCTTGGCCTGCTAATACCGGATTCTTTCAGAGTAACCAAGGCAGAAGTGTTGTGTTGTATGATAGCAGCGACAGATACAACGTCTAATCCTGCTGCTTTGGAGGTGACGACCCCTTCCTCGAAACTGATACCGAAATCCGCCTTACCCTGAGATACTAACTGATTAGTATCTGTTTCAGAGTAAGGGAGTATCTTGAGGTTTATCCCTTTTTCTCTGTACCAACCCTTCTGCAGGGCCACATATATGCCTGTGTGGTTTGTATTTGGAGTCCAATCGAGTGCCAGCGTTACGGTCTGTAATTTCTTGTTGCTTCCTTCGCTTGAGCTTGGCGTTGTTGTGAATGTACCTCTTACAACGCTTGGAGTTGCTTGAGGAGCTTGGCTACCGCATGAAACTATCAGCAACATAAAGATAGTTAGGATAAGATATGTTTTTCTCTTGCTGAACATACAACCTCCTACGAAGTAGCTTTTGCATGCCATGGTATTAGTTTGCGCTCGACTAGATTTGTCAGCCAGAATAGACCTACACTAAGCAATGCAGTAACACATATTGCTGCAAAGACTAGATCTGTTCTGAAAGAGTTCTTGGCTGTTTGGATGAGTATGCCCAATCCTTGATAAGCTCCAACATATTCTCCAAATATTGCTCCTATTACTCCGTAAGTAACGCCGACTTTTATCCCGGAAAATAGGTAGGGTAGCGAGGCAGGTAACTGAACCTTGGTCAGCGTTTGTAGCCTATTGGCACCCATGGTCTTCAGCAGCTTTATAAGCTCCCGGTCGGTACTGCGAAGTCCATCTACCATGGCAACTACTATCGGGAAGAAAGTCACCAGCACTACGACTATGACTTTCGGAGCCAGTCCAAAGCCGAACCATAGTACAAGTAAAGGAGCGAGCGCGACCATAGGTATAGTTTGAGACACTACGAGCACTGGATATAAGGTTCGATCCACGAGTTTAGAGATATCTATCAGGATGGCTAGGAACGAGCCTACTATGATCGAGATGGTCAAGCCTATGGCAGTTTCTAGTAGGGTATAGAGAGTATTGTTCAATAGGTCACTTCTTGCATACCATAGGGCAGCAACTATCCTTGAAGGAGACGGCAATACCGTTTGGTCGACTCCTGCAGCTCTAACGTAAACCTCCCAGACAAGGAGCATCAGCATCATGAATAGTATTGGAAACAGCAATTCGCTATTTGACTTGTGCTTTGACTTTACTTCCTTCACCTAAACTCTCCATAATCTCCCGCTTTATTGCCAAGAATTCTTCGCTGAGCTTCATGTCCAAAGTTCGGGGCCGGACAAAAGGTACATTTAGCACTTCCAAAATTTGCCCAGGTCTTGGAGTAAATACTACAACTCGGTCGGAAAGCCATATGGCCTCTTCGATATCGTGTGTAACCAGCAGCGTAGGTATCTTGATTTCGTTCCACACTCGCATTAGCCAAGTCTGCATTTCGACTCTGGTTAGGGCATCCAGGGAAGCAAAGGGTTCATCCAGCAGCATCGCCAGACCTTCGCAGCATAGAGTTCTTATAAAGGCTACTCTCTGTCGCATGCCTCCAGATAATTTGGAAGGAAGTACGTCCTCAAAACCCTCTAGTCCCGCTAGTCGAAATAGTTCTTGGGCTCTACGTCTAGCAGTTCTCTTATCGACGCCCTTGATTTCTAATCCTAGTATTGAGTTGTCGAGAGCAGTACGCCAAGGTAATAACAAATCCTTCTGAGGCATATAACTAACACGTCCTAGTCTATGGGGGGAACCACTGATAAGAACTCTCCCCTGTGTTGGCTCTTCCATGCCTGCTATGATGTTTAGTAATGTCGTTTTGCCACAGCCACTAGGACCTATTAGGGATACAAATTCTCGATCATATACTGTAAGATCGACACTATCCAAAGCTTTTGTAGCTGTAGCACCCTTGCCGAATACTTTGGATACCCCAATTACTTCAATAGCGATGTTAATCTCTGTTGACATGTCCTGATCACTCCCAAACAAAAAGCCGTCGGGTAGAAGCCGACGGCCAAAGAGATCTATGTGATTCCCTGCGCCAGCATTACCCGGTTCAGGTTCCAACGGTCGGTGGAGCTCCCTGCTGATTGTCCACCCTCTCAGCCCGGCTGACCCGAGCTCCCGTATCCTCCATATACACTTGTCACCAGACTATAGCAACGCTGATAACCTTTGTCAATCTAGAAGTTGGCAATCTAGACCCTACTGGTAATGCTTATCATAGCCTCGTGTAGTTTGCCGTTCGAGGCAACTATTTCGTTCTTATAGCTAGTAAACTTACCCCCATAGAAGTCAGTTACCTTACCTCCCGCCTCCTGAACTATTATAGCTCCTGCAGCTATATCCCAAGGGAAAACATATCTTTCATAGTACGCATCCATCTGCCCTGCAGCTACATAGCAAAGATCTAGCGAGGCGGATCCTAGCCTTCGTACTCCTTGGGCATGCAATGTGAAGTAAGTCCACAGCTCTATGATGCTCGAGACCTCTGACCTATCATATGGAAATCCTGTGACCACAAGGGAATGTATCAAATCCTCAGTATCTGAAACTTGTATAGGTTTGTCGTTCTTTCGAGATCCTTCACCCCTGGCTGCCGTGAACATCTCATCCGATATGGGGTTGTAAACCACTCCGAGCATCATCTCTTCCTCATGCTCAAGGGCTATAGATACTGCGAACAGAGGAAAGTTGTGCGCGAAGTTTGTAGTGCCATCCAAGGGGTCGATTATCCATCTGAGAGGTTGAGTGCCCTCCTTGATGCCACTCTCTTCCGCGTATATACCATGATCAGGAAATGCCTTGTGTATAGTTTCTATGATTGTCTTTTCAGATTCAAAATCCGCGGTTGTTACTAAATCCACTCGGCCTTTATAGTGAACCTGTACACCTTTCTCAAACATGCTTCTCAGGACTTTTCCGGCCCTGTAAGCGGCCTCAATAGCTACTTCCAGCTCTTTTTGCACTCTCTTTTCTCCGATCGATCAGATAATTGGTTTCCTTAGGCATTTTAGTACAATCAGGCTTGGGATTCTCCGATGTTGCATTTGCGGATACACGTTAGTACATATATGATTGATCTAGCTAGAAACAAGATGTTTCAGGAGTAAAGCCTTCCATGAGTAAGCGGGTCGATGTTGATACCAGGGTTCGTGAGCTTGCATCTAAGCACCCTGGTTGGACTCCCAGTCAAATAGCTATTTACCTTCAAGGTGAGAATATCAAGATCACGAGCGACGAAGTTAGGAGGATACTAAGAGGTCCTCAAGGTAGTTCGTCAGCACGCACGCGCTCTGCCACGCCTGTTACCCGGCCTGCTAGTAGCTTGCCTATAGGTACTATCTTCGGACTAATCTTTTTCATAATTCAGACGGCTGTGTCCTATGTAGATCCCAATAACTACTACCTTTATGCTGAGATCGCATTAGCGGTGATCGCAGTTGGGCTTATAGTATGCGGTGCCTTAGCTTCTCGTGTTGGAGCTCTGGCTGCGAATGCTGGAGCGTTGGCCGGTCTCGTATTTGGCATAGTCAGCTTTTTGCTCTTAGTAGTATCATATAATTTCTTCCCAGGTATCTACTCTAAGTTACGCTATGATATTTATCCAACAGCACGAGAGTTTATACCAAATGGTCTAGCTCTTTATGTTGCTTTCTTGATTGTCTCTGTAGTAGCTGGGTTCGTCCTAGGATGGATAGGAGGGAAACTATTTGGACGTAGAAAGAGGAGAGTTGCATTTCAGTAGCTTTTAGCTGATCATAAGGCTAAAAAGTTGAGGAAAATGCATGCTTGCCAACCCTATAAGAGGGATTGTATATTCGTTCAAACCCCTGCTTAGTCCCGCAAGTTGGGTGCTCTATGACCTTGCGAATACCATATTCAGCTTTGCTGTACTCAGTTTTTATTTTCCTCTGTGGCTCAAGGCTGTTGGAGGCTCGGATCAAATTTTTACTAACGCTCTGGCTGTCTCTTACTTGTTGGTCTTCATTACGGCTCCAATCCTCGGTGCTATATCAGATCAAGCCCGTCGTAGAATACCCTTCCTCGTAATTACTACCTTGATATGTGTAGGACTTACATTTTTCCTGGGAAGTGATGGACTTCTGTTGTCTCTAGTACTAGTTGCCATTGCTAACTACTTCTACCAAGTAGGGCTGATATTCTACGATGCTTTGTTAGCTGATGTTAGTACTGAGAAAAACCGGGGGCTCATTGGAGGCATAGGTGTTGGATTAGGATACTGTGGATCTCTAGTTGGTCTACTAATTGGTAGCTTAGTACTGGGCGATAGCACATCAACTGATAGGTACAGTTTGGTCTTCAAGGGTATAGCCTTATCCTTCTTATTGTTTTCTTTGCCTTGTTTTTTTCTAGTAAGAGAGAAAGAAAGGCGTGCGCTCACAGTGTCTCCAGCTTCTGCTGCGGCAGAAGTACTATATAACCTTAGAAATACATGGGGGCTTATGAGGCGGTGTGAAGGACTTGGCAGATTCCTCTTAGGCAGGGTTTTTTATACAGATGCAGCTAATACCCTCATATTAGTCATGGCTATCTATATGACTGAGGAGATCGGGCTAAGCAGGACGGATGCTGAAAAGATAGCATTTGTTAGCATCATAGCTGCGATATTTGGGGGCATCCTCTGGGGTGTAATAGTTGACCGTGTGGGCCCCAAGAGGACACTGGAAATGGTCCTGATCCTTTGGATGATAGTGCTTGCTTCGGGCATAGCTGTTCCGATCCTTCACTTGAGCTCACAATTCTTTTGGATAATAGGTTGCCTAGCAGGTATAGCCTTGGGAGGAACATGGAGTTCTGATAGACCGTTGATGATAAGGCTATCGCCGCGTGACTACCTGGGGCAGCTTTACGGACTGTACAGTATGGCAGGTCGTTTTTCAGCTATAGTTGGACCGGTGCTTTGGGGATTAATAGTTGATACATGGGGACTTGGGAGACCATTGGCGGTAGCTAGCTTACTGATCATGGTCTTAATTAGCTATCTGCTCCTGCGTAAGGTAGATGATGGTGTAAGAGCTTGGATGGGAGAAAAATATGTGCCCGTTACCACATATTTGCAGTAACGGGCACAACCTAAAATATACGATTCTATACTTGCCTATACTTCGGCTGTTTCAGGCTCTCTAGCTTTGGCAATGAACTGGATTTGCCCGTTCACATAATCTACTAAGATAGCATCTCCATCCCTAAATTCGCCTTGCAAGATCCTCATAGCTAGAGGTTGGACAACTTCCTTCTGTATGACCCTCTTCAGGGGACGTGCGCCATACACCGGGTCATATCCAGCGAGCGCTAGGTGCTCCTTAGCGTTTGGGGTTAGCTCCAATGTCATGTGCCTGTCCTTGAGCCTTTCCCTTAGGCTATTTAGCTGCAGCTCCACTATCTGCTCGATCTGCTCGACCCCTAGAGGCTTGAATATCACTATCTCATCTATTCTATTGATCAGCTCTGGCCTGAAGTGTGCTCTGACTGCATCCATAACTCTGCTTCTAACCTCGTCCCAGCTCAGGCCAGGTTCCATGATCCACTGACTACCAAGGTTCGAGGTCATGATTATTATGGTATTTCTGAAGTCTACAGTTCTCCCTTGTCCATCAGTGAGCCTACCATCGTCCAGCACCTGCAGGAGTATGTTCAGGACTTCAGGGTGAGCTTTCTCTACCTCATCGAATAGTATCACGCTGTAAGGCCTTCTTCTCACTGCTTCGGTCAACTGTCCAGCTTCTTCGTACCCAACGTATCCGGGAGGAGCTCCTATGAGCCTGGATACCGAATGCTTTTCAGTATACTCGCTCATGTCTATTCTGACCATAGCTCGCTCATCATCAAATAGAAACTCGGCTAGAGCTCTTGCAGTTTCGGTCTTACCTACTCCTGTTGGGCCTAGGAACAGGAAGGAACCTATAGGGCGATTAGGATCCTGCAACCCAGCTCTCGCGGCTCGTATGGCGTTAGCCACCGCAGATATAGCCTCATCCTGACCGACAACTCTCTGTCTCAGATATTCTTCCATGTGGATAAGCTTCTCTACCTCGCCAGAGAGTAACTTGCTAACGGGTATACCTGTCCAGCGGCTAACTACTTCTGCTATATCCTCTTCAGTTACCTCCTCTTGCACCATTCGGTTTTCGGAAGTCTTTGCAAGTTGCTCCTCTAGCTCCTTGAGCCTCCTCTCCAGATTAGTCAGGTCGGAGTACTTGAGCTGAGCAGCCCGGTTGTAGTCATAATTCCTCTCTGCCTGCTCGATCTCATGCTTGACCCTATCTATACTCTCCTTTACAGAGTTTATTTCCTGTAGGAGAGACTTCTCCCTTTCCCACTGCATACGCAGAGCTTCTCTCTTTTCCTTTAGATCAGCCAGTTCCTTCTCAAGGTTAGCTAGCCTCTCCTTGGAAGCTTCATCCGTCTCCTTCTTGAGGGCCTCCCGCTCTATCTCTAGCTGCAAGATCCGACGCTCGAGCTCGTCGAGCTCCACTGGCATGGAGTCTATCTCCATCCTTATCTTGGACGCAGCCTCATCCACTAGGTCTATAGCTTTGTCTGGTAGAAAACGATCCGATATATATCTATGAGAGAGTACCGCAGCTGCTACTAAAGCACTGTCCCTGATCCTCACGCCGTGATGGACTTCGTATCTCTCTCTTAAGCCTCGCAGTATGCTGATAGTATCTTCTACAGAAGGTTCGTCAACGTAAACAGGCTGGAACCTTCTCTCCAGGGCAGCATCCTTCTCTATATACTTGCGGTACTCGTCCAGAGTAGTGGCACCTATAACTCTGATCTCGCCTCTAGCTAGCATGGGCTTGAGTATGTTCCCTGCATCTATTGCGCCTTCAGCAGCGCCTGCACCCACCACAGTATGTAGCTCATCTATAAACAGGATGATCTTACCTTCGCTGCTGGTTACCTCTTTTAGCACAGCCTTCAGCCTTTCCTCAAATTCACCTCGGAACTTTGTACCTGCCACCATGCCAGCTAAATCGAGCTGGATTATTCGGCAGTTTTTGAGACTCTCTGGCACATCTCCACGTACTATTCTCTGGGCTAATCCCTCGACTATGGCTGTCTTGCCTACCCCAGGCTCGCCTATAAGTACTGGGTTGTTTTTCGTGCGTCTAGATAGCACCTGAATAACGCGCCGAATCTCTTCGTCTCGACCTATCACCGGGTCTAGCTTGCCTTGCTCAGCCAAAGCTGTGAGGTCACGTCCGTACTTCTCAAGAGCTTGGTATTTCTCCTCGGGGTTAGGATCTGTAACCTTCTGGTTACCCCTTACCTTAGACAGTGCTTGCAGCACAGTGTTCCTGTCAAGACCCCTGCTTCTTAGTATTCTCCCAGCGGTGCCCATGTCTTCACACAGAGCCAGCAATAGATGCTCTGTGCTCAGATATTCATCCTGCATCTGCTGAGCTTCTCGCTCAGCATTAGAGATGATTCTTGATAGTGCAGGTGAAAGGTAAACCTGTACACCCGTGCCGCTTACTCTTGGTAGCCTACTAAGCTCAGCCTCTAGTACCCGTACTAAGTCTTCAGGTGAAGATCCAGCAGACCTAACAACCGCTGGTACGATGCCGTTTTCCTGAGTAAGCAGAGCATAAAGCAGGTGCTCAGGCTGTATTTGACCATGGCTCCTGTCTTCAGCCTCTCTTTGAGCTTGAATAATTGCCTCTCTAGCTTTTTCAGTCCAACGCTCTGCGTTCATGTTGATCACCTCTCTGGTTTATTCTTGTTCTTCCTCTCCTGGCCATTCACGCATTGAGTACCAGGATCTCCGTAGTCTCAAGACTTCCTTAATGCCAGCGTAATTGATGCCCTTCTTAGCCAGTCGGGCTATCTCTATAATTAGCTCTACGTCTTCGTCGGAGTACCTTCTTGTCTGCCCTTCGGTCCTAGCCGGACTAATTAACCCGTATTCCTCGTATTGCCTCAATGTGTGAGTAGGTACTCCTGTCATGATGGAAACTACACTTATAGAATACTTTGGGAACTTCCTGTCTTCATGATAGTTCTGATTGCTATCCTTTCTCATGCTTCATCCTACTAAATCTAATAATTTTTGTCAAGTTTTATGTATAACATTGGTAAACATGAATTATAAGGTTACAAAACTTGCATGACGTTTACTGTTCATAATTTTACCTAAATATCTTAGACATTGATCGCTTTACACTGCGGTAA
>JBHORE010000030.1:0-14867 GCA_042408415.1 Thermobaculum sp. | reverse complement strand
TTCAAGGTTACTGAAAGGTCGCCCAGAAAGGGTAGAAATCCTCGAACTGGTGAAGAGATAGAGATACCTGGAGGGAAGAGGGTTACCTTCAGGATGAGCAAATAGCTTACATTATGGATTGTTGATAACTGTTATATCAGTTATCAACAATCCTCTTCCTGTTTTGCTCGGTGTGCCTGTACCCATTTAGCGGCCAAGTCTGGTCTAACTTGTTGTGTTCTCTTAAGGGCTTGTTCTAATCGCCAACTGGCAATGGCTTGATGGTTGCCGCTGAGTAGAATTTCAGGAACTTTCATACCTCTGAACTCTGCTGGTCTAGTATATTGTGGATATTCTAATAGCCCGGAAGTAAAAGACTCCTCCTTCTTGGACTCTTCATCTATAACTCCTGGTACAAGGCGGGCTACAGCGTCTATTACCACCATTGCCGGTAGTTCGCCACCACTTAAGACGTAATCCCCTATAGATAGTTCCATGGTTGCAAGGTGTTCCCTAACCCTTTCATCAACTCCTTCATAGTGTCCGCATATTAGGGCCAGGCGTTTTTTTTGGGATAGCTGCTCGGCAAGTTTTTGTTCAAATCTTCTACCGCTTGCACTCATCAAGATGATAGGTGTATCACCTCTTTCCTCAGGGGATTTCCCAAGAACATCTTCCACTGCCAGGAATATAGGTTCGGGCTTCATTACCATGCCTGGCCCGCCTCCATATGGATAATCGTCGGCGGTTTTGTGTTTGTCTGTGGCCCAATCGCGAATGTTGTGAATATGTATCTGGATTATGCCTCTTTCAACTGCTCGCTTGATTATGCTCTCGGTAAGTGGCCCCTGAAACATCTGTGGAAAGAGGGTAAAGACATCAAACCTCATAACTAACTTACCCTCTCTAGAATTTTTTCGGGTATTAGGGATCTAACTATTATCTCTAATTCCTTCTGTCTAAACATCACGCTTACTGATACATAGACGATAAATGCGGAGGTTACAGGTACCAATACCTGCAGGAATAAGTTTGAAGATGCAAATTGCTGTGTTACATAGATTACCGGAACTATCGATGCGCTGGCGACTATCTGCTTTCCTATAGATATAAAGAATGTTCTGTCTAAGAGATTGCCAATACTAACAGATAAATAAATAATCAGTATCGTGGAGTTGATTAGCGCTGAGATGATAAAGCCGAGTACTACACCTTCTATGCCTATCCTACTGATAAGCAGTTCAACGATAGAAATATTACAGATCGTTCCTATTAGAGAGCTGATAACCGGAGGCAAGGTTTTGGATAATGCGTAGCTGGCTCTGGGTAGTAAGTCAAGCATGCCGTAGCCAATCATTCCTAGACTCATGAGTGAGAGTATACTTGCGGTGGCTATGGTATCGGATCGGTCAAACTTTCCGTGCTCGTAGAGAAGTCTTATTACCTGTGTGCTTATTAGTCCTAACCCCACGGATGCGGGAAGTATGATAAATGTTACAGTAGTGATAGAGCTTTGGAGCAGTCTTCTAAAGCTTTCTAGTTCCCTTTCTACAGCGTTCTGTGACAACCTTGGTAGAGTGACCGTTCCTATGCTAGCGCTGAAGACGCTTATAGGGAGAAAGAATACCACCCAAGCCAGCCGGAAAGCGGCTACTTCCGCTGAGCTAATTCTGCTGGCGAATACTACAGCTATTAGTAGGTTTATCTGTATTGTCGCTTGACAGAAGAGTCTAGGAACGATATGCAAAAGGATATCTTTTATCTCGGAGCTTATACCTCTTATTCCCAGCCCTCTATTCAAACCAAGCCTTGCTAATTGAGGTATATGTAGTAACAAAAACAGCAGAGCCCCTATGACTACTCCTGAGGCTATGCCTATCATTCCAAACATTGGATATAAAAATATCGCGGCGGCGATAATACTAAGGTTATAGAAGATCGGAGCTATGGCGGGAACGAGGAATTTCTCGTACGACTGTAATATGGATGTGGCCACCGTGGATAAGCTTAGGAAAATAGGTTGCAGCAGAACTATTCTCAATAGCTCCGACGTGAGCCGAGGAACTCGGGGATCGTTAGATCCTCTAAGAAGCACATGGTCTACTATGTATGGTGCCAACAACCATATGAGTGTACATATGATCAGGGTGCCTATGCCGATTATCAGTAGTACTTCTTTAGCTAGTTTCAGCGCGTATCTTTCCCCTTTATTACCCTTTACCTCGAGGAACTTTGGAATGAAAGTGGATGCAAGCGCACCTCCAGATAGCAGGACAAATATCGTGTCTGGGATCTGCATTGCCAGTACATAAGCGCTAAACTGGTAGTTAGCACCTGTATGGGCTACTATGATTTGATCTCGAAGTAAACCTAATAATCTGCTTACTATAAAAGCAAGGGTGGTGATTATGGCAAAACGTGCTAGTCGCTTATCCACCTTTATTTCGTCTCAGTTTATGGTATAGTACTAGTTTGAGTTTTATACTAGGATTTTGCTAAAAAGTATTGACTCATAGGATGATTACTTGTTATTATAAAGGGCCGCATCCTATCTAGAGAGAGTTTGTGATAGAGCTTTTCACAAAACAAGAGATTTGGCCAGTCTCATTTCCCCCAAGTTTTGAGGAGAGTAGTAAATGACGAACACCTCGCAGGTTAGACCTAGCGTTGAAACTCAAACACGTCCAGCATCTAAGGTTCAAAGAAAGTCCTACGCTCGTATACCAGATACTATTGAAATGCCCAACCTCATTCAGATCCAGTTGGATTCATTTAACTGGTTTAAGGAGGAAGGGCTTCAGGAGCTCTTCGACGAGATAAACCCAGTGGTGGACTTCACTGGTCGTCTAATGGAGCTCCGTTTTGATAGGCCAGATTCGGGTCAGTTCTTCGGGCAGCCGAGGTATACCGAAAAGGAGTGCAGAGAGAGAGATTTTACTTATTCCGCGCCCTTGAAGGTGAAGGCTACCCTGCTGGTCAAGGAGACCGGCGAGATAAAGGAGCAGGAGATATTTCTGGGCGACTTTCCTCTCATGACCGAGAAGGGTACCTTTGTTATAAATGGGGCTGAGAGGGTAGTGGTCTCCCAGCTTGTTAGGTCGCCGGGCGTGTATTTTAAGGACGTATTTGATGAAGCCAGCGGGAAGACCCTCTGGACTGCAAAGCTTATCCCAAACCGCGGTGCTTGGCTCGAGTTTGAGACCTCTAACAAAGATGTGTTGTATGTTAAGGTGGATCGCAAGCGCAAGATTCCTGTAACCGTTCTCCTGAGAGCGGTTGCTGCTATAGATTCAGAGGTTGTTGAGGCTGAAGGCGACATGGGCCCGACCACTCCTGGTACAGATGAGTGGCTATGGGCTCTATATGGTAAGGTTAGTCGCGACGGTCGCTGCCAGAATCTTGCAGCTACAATCGAGCGGGACCCAACAAAGAACAGCCAGGAAGCCTTGGTGGAGCTTTACAGGAGGCTTAGACCTGGTGATCCTCCCAACCCCGAGAATGCTCGCACGCTATTGCGTCAGTTGCTGTTTGATCCTCGCAGGTACGACCTGGCCAAGGTAGGTAGGTATAAGCTTACTCGCAAGTGGGAACAGCTACGCGAGGTAGTTGCGAGGTCTAATGGCCCCACATTTGATTTTGAGATCGATAGCCGGGTGTATGGCGAAAGGCTAAGAACAATAACGGGCCGTGACCTGATCAATATCGTAGGAAACCTTATAAGGTTGAATAACCTACCGCCTGGCAGCGAGGAGGAAGGGGACGATATAGATCATCTAGGTAATAGGCGAGTCAGGGCGGTTGGTGAGCTGATACAGAATCAGTTCCGTGTTGGTCTGCTCCGCATGGAGAGGGTCATAAAGGAGCGTATGTCCATCCAGGATGCTGAGAGCGCTACTCCTAACAACCTAATAAACATCCGCCCCGTAGTGGCTGCTATGCGAGAATTCTTTGGTGGCAGCCAGCTCTCGCAGTTCATGGATCAGGTGAACGCGCTCTCAGAGATCAACCACAAGAGAAGATTGTCTGCTCTTGGTCCTGGTGGTCTTAGCAGAGATAGAGCTGGACTGGATGTGCGTGATGTACACCCATCTCACTATGGACGTATATGTCCTATTGAGACTCCTGAGGGTCCTAACATTGGACTTATTGGTCAGTTGGCAACGTATGCCAAGATCAATGAATATGGTTTCATCGAGACTCCTTACCGAAAGGTGGTGAAGTCGGTACCTGGGGATTCTATCGATGCCATGGTTGGCCATATAACGAGGGAGTCTATCATGGACTCCAATGGTCAAGAAGTTGTGCCTGCAGGGACCGAAATCACTCGGGAAGTGGCTGAGAAGATAGTCACTCTAGGTCTCGATGAAATCAAGGTCAAGCCTCGGGTCTTGAACGAGGTCGAGTACCTATCGGCTGACAGGGAAGATCTGTTTACCGTCGCTCAGGCTAACTCTCCTCTCGATGAGAGGGGTTACTTCCTTGAGGATAGAGTTGAGGCTCGAGCTAGCATTCGCCTGCGTCGTGGAGGCACTGAGTTCATGATCGTACCAGTTGATGAGGTGGACTACGTTGACGCCTCTCCGAAGCAGGTTGTAAGTGTTGCTAGCTCCCTGATTCCGTTCCTTGAACACGACGATGCTAACAGAGCTCTAATGGGTGCCAACATGCAGAGACAGGCTGTACCCCTGTTGGTGCCTGATTCTCCAGTAGTTGGTACAGGTGTCGAGGCCCAGGTTGCCCGAGATAGCGGTCAAGTGGTGATAGCTAAAGCGGATGGTATCGTACGTAGTGTTACTGCTGAGAGGATAGTCGTTGAGGAAGACGACGGCAACCTGAGAACCTACGAACTCGAGAAGTTTGTTCGCACTAACCAGGACACGCTTCTCAACCAGCGTCCGATAGTCAACAAGGGTGATAGGATTTATGCTGGGCAGATAATCGCTGATTCCGCCAGCACAAGCAATGGTGAAATAGCCCTCGGCCAGAACGTGCTCGTAGCGTTCATGCCGTGGGAGGGAGGTAACTTTGAGGACGCTGTGCTGATCAGCGAGAGGCTAGTAAGAGATGATGTATATACCTCGATACATATCGAGAAGTATGAGGTAGAGGCGCGCGATACCAAGCTTGGGCCGGAGGAGATAACTCGTGATATTCCTAACGTGGGCGAAGAAGCGTTGGCCAACTTGGATGAGAGAGGCATAGTCTATGTGGGCGCTGAGGTCAAGCCCAACGACATACTCGTGGGCAAAGTCACGCCTAAAGGCGAGACGGAAATGACCGCTGAAGAGCGCCTGCTAAGGGCTATATTCTCGGAGAAGGCCCGTGATGTTAGAGATACTAGCCTCCGGGTTCCTAATGGTGTGCATGGCCAGGTGATCGATGTGAAGGTGTTCACCCGGGTTGAAAATGATGACCTACCGGCCGGTGTAAACCAGATGGTCAGGGTGATGATAGCCCAGAAGAGAAAGATAAGCGAGGGTGATAAGGTCGCGGGTAGGCATGGTAACAAGGGTGTTATATCTAGGATACTCCCGATAGAAGATATGCCCTTCCTACCAGATGGTAGGCCCGTGGATGTTATCCTGAACCCAATAGGTGTGCCCTCAAGAATGAACTTGGGGCAGATCCTGGAGTGCCATCTTGGATGGGCAGCTAGTACTCTTGGTTTCAAGGTGGCGTGTCCTGTCTTCGATGGAGCTTCTGAGGAGATGATCAAGGAAGAGCTCCGTAGGGCAGGACTACCGGAAGATGGAAAGATAGAGTTGTACGATGGCCGTACGGGCGAGAAGTTTGATCAGCCAGTGGCTGTGGGTGTCATGTACATCATGAAGCTGGCCCACCTCGTAGAGGACAAGATACATGCTAGATCTACAGGTCCTTACAGCCTGGTCACCCAGCAGCCTCTAGGAGGCAAGGCTCAGTTCGGTGGCCAGAGGTTTGGTGAGATGGAAGTATGGGCCCTCGAAGCATACGGAGCTGCCTACACATTGCAGGAAATGCTCACTGTTAAGTCTGATGATACAGTTGGTAGAGTCCGTACCTACGAGGCGATAGTTAAAGGTGAGCCTATAAGTGGTGCGGGTGTGCCAGAATCGTTCAAGGTGTTGATGAAAGAGCTTCAGAGCCTTGGGTTGTCTGTTGAGGTTCTCAATGAAGATTTGGTGCCGGTGTCCATATCCAGTGATGGTCAAAGTGAGTACATCAGTGACTTGGATATAGATCTAAGCCATCCTGAGAAGGGCGAATAGATCGGCAGGGAGAGTGATATGGTACAGGTTAATGAATTCGGTGCTATAAGAATAAGTCTTGCTTCACCTGAGCAGATTAGGGCTTGGAGCTATGGCGAGGTCACCAAGCCGGAAACTATAAACTACAGAACTCAGAAGCCTGAAAGAGACGGGCTGTTTGATGAACGTATCTTCGGTCCGACTAAGGATTGGGAATGCTATTGCGGTAAGTATAAGCGCATACGCTATAGAGGCGTTATATGCGAGAAGTGTGGCGTAGAAGTCACTCGTTCCAGGGTGCGCCGTGAGAGGATGGGGCATATTGAGCTGGCGTCCCCCGTCAGCCATATATGGTTCTTCAAGGGTACTCCCAGCAGGATGGGGCTGTTGCTAGATATGTCTCCTCGTAACCTGGAGCGTGTATTGTACTTCGCCTCCTACATAGTTACCTGGGTAGATAATGAAGCTTTGGAGAAGATAAAAGCTTCGCTGGAAGAGGAGCTAGCTAGTAGGTCTGCTGAGATCGAGAGCGTGCTTTCATCTAATATAGAAGACCTTGACCAGAGCACAAGAGATGAAGTTGCCCGAATAGAAGAGGCGGGCAGGATATCTATGGATCAGATATTGGCTGAGAAGAAAGCCAAGATTGCGGCAATAGATGAGGAGGCTAATGCTCTTGAAGAGCAGCTCTCTTCCATGATTGGTGAGGCTGCGTCTGAGCAGATCTGGTTCGGCAAGGGACAGCCATGGCAGCATGTGCTGGTAGAAGAAGGGGAAGCCATCAACGAGTCCAGGATAGAGGAGCTACATGACATCGTAGAGAGCGTGATAGCACGCATAGAGAGGGAGTACGACGATAAGCTCGAGCGTGCTCGTGCTCTGATGGAGGCCGAGAGGGAGCAATTGCTCTTTGCAGGCTCCTCTGATCGTCAGAAGGCTGCTGAGCAAGCTCATAAGGAGAAAGAAGCTCTGCGCAGGCAGCTCGAGGAGAAGAAGAGGCTTCTCGATATGCTGCGTCCCATGACACTGCTCACCGATACGGAGTACAGGCAGCTGCAGGCTGAGTTCGGTGATATCTTCCGTGCTGGCATGGGCGCAGAAGCTATCCTTGAGATACTCAAGAATATTGATCTTGATAAGCTTGCGGAAGAACTCAGGCTTGAGATGCAGAGTTCATCTGGACAAAGAAGGAAGAAGGCTACTAAGAGGCTAAGAGTTGTAGAAGCCTTCAGAAGAAGTGGAAATAAGCCTGAGTGGATGATATTTACAGCTCTTCCTGTTCTGCCTCCTGACCTACGTCCAATGGTACAGCTGGACGGAGGTCGGTTCGCTACTAGCGACTTGAATGACCTATATAGAAGGGTCATCAACCGTAATAATAGATTGAAGAGGTTGCAGGAGCTTGGCGCCCCTGAGATCATAATCCGTAATGAGAAGCGTATGCTACAGGAGGCCGTTGATGCGCTGATCGATAACGGGCGCAGGGGTAGACCTGTGGCTGGCTCGAGCAAGCATAAGCTCAAGAGCCTGTCTGACATGCTTAAAGGCAAGCAGGGAAGGTTCCGCCAAAACCTACTTGGAAAGAGAGTTGACTACTCTGGTAGATCGGTGATCGTGGTAGGTCCTGATCTTCAACTCCATCAGTGCGGACTACCCAAGAGGATGGCGCTGGAACTGTTCAAGCCCTTCGTGATGCGTAGATTGGTTCAGAAGGGCTATGCAGTGAACATAAAGAGCGCCAAGAGAATAGTTGAGCGCATGCGCCCAGAGGTTTGGGACGTCCTCGAAGAGGTTACGAGCGAGCACCTGGTACTCCTAAACCGCGCACCAACCCTACATAGGCTAGGTATACAAGCCTTCGAGCCGGTGCTAATTGAAGGCTCAGCTATACAGCTCCATCCTTTGGTATGTGCAGCCTTCAATGCTGACTTCGATGGTGACCAGATGGCGGTGCACCTACCACTATCTCAGGCGGCCCAGCAGGAGGCCAAGGAGAGAATGCTCTCTAAAGTAAACCTGCTGTCGCCATCAAACGGTGATCCAATCGTCACGCCTACACACGATATAGTGTTGGGTGTCTACTATATGACCAAAGCTCGTCCTGGAGCCAAAGGAGAAGGCAAGATGTTTGCCAACCCTGAGGAGGCGCAGCTTGCCTATGAGCTTGGCTACATTGACCTCCAGGCTCCGATCAAGGTGCGTCTGGGCAACAATGGCGATGCTCAGACGGTAGAGACTACTGTGGGTAGATTGATATTCCTAGATGCTCTACCTGCTGAGATGCGACGTGATCCTAAGCTCCTATCTGAGGTCACCGACAGGAAGGGGCTGCGTAACATTGTGGCAGAGGTTTATAGGAGGTACGGTAGAGAGCGCACAGCTCAGGTAGTAGACGTAATCAAGAGGATAGGTTTCCATTATGCTACTAAGGGTGGTATGACTATATCCGTAGATGACCTCCAGATACCTAGTATCAAGAAGGATCTGATAGCTCAGGCTAATGAAAGAGTTCGCATGGTAGATGAGGACTACGCACGTGGTCTACTCACTGCTGAGGAGCGCGAGCGAGAAACGATCAAGATCTGGACAGAAACCAGAGAAGAACTGACCAAGGCTGTACAGGAGACGCTGGACGATTACGGTGCCATCAAGATGATGGCTATATCTGGTGCTCGAGGTAACATGCAACAGATCAGCCAGATGGCTGGCATGAGAGGCCTGATGGCAGATCCTCTTGGTCGAATAATACCTCTGCCCATTGTCTCGAACTTCCGAGAGGGTCTATCAGTTCTGGAGTACTTCATATCTACTCACGGTGCACGCAAGGGATTGGCAGATACGGCTCTACGAACTGCAGACTCTGGCTACCTAACGAGGCGCCTAGTAGATGTTGCCCAGGATGTGATAGTTACCGAAGATGATTGTGGTACAGAGAACGGTATAGTACTGAAGAACGAAGAGGATGAGAGTGGCCTGATTCCTACCTTCTCAGAGAGGTTGCTTGGTCGTGTGGCTGCCAAGCCTATAGTTGACCCAGAGACGGGGGAGGTTATAGTTGAGCGCAACCAGGAGATAACAGAGGAGCTGAGAGACAAGATTCTGGAGCTCGGCATTCAGGAGGTAGTAGTTAGGTCACCGCTCGAGTGCGAGACTTCGTTTGGTGTCTGCAAGATGTGTTATGGTCGTGACCTGGCCACCGGTTCTCTGATAGAGTTAGGAGAAGCAGTGGGAATTATTGCTGCTCAGTCGATCGGTGAGCCTGGCACACAGTTAACGATGCGTACGTTCCACACTGGTGGCGTAGCTACAGAGTCCGGAGATATAACAAGTGGTCTACCAAGGGTTGAGGAGCTATTTGAGGCCAGGACGCCCAAGGGGCAAGCTCTCATATCTGAGCAGGATGGTACGGTTGAGATCACCGAGAACGAGGATGGTACTCGCAAACTGAAGATCGTTTACGAGTATCCATTCATCGATAAGTATAGGTTCCCGGAAGGCGCTGAGTTGCTAATCGAAAGTGGCCAATCGGTTGTGCAAGGTATGGCTTTGGTCAGGTGGAAGGAAGGCGATTCCTGGGCTGATATAACGGCTCGAAGAGCTGGTCAAGCCATAATCAGTGATGGTCGCATAGAAGTCTCAGGTATAACCCGTGAGGAGAAAGAGTACGTAGTACCAGCAGCGGCCAGGCTTAGAGTTGAGAATGGACAGCACGTCAATGCGGGTGAGCAGCTGACAGAAGGTAATTCTAACCCTCACGATATACTTAGGATCAATGGTAGGGAAGAAGCTCAGCGTTATCTCGTAGACGAGGTTCAGCGGGTCTATAGAAGTCAGGGTGTAAACACCAATGATAAGCATATAGAGATAATCGTGCGCCAGATGCTGCGCAAGGTAACTATAGATGATCCCGGCGACACTGAGCTGCTCCCTGGTGAGCTTATAGATAAGTTTACCCTGATGGAGGTAAACTCCAGGGTTATAGCTGAGGGAGGTATCCCAGCTACTGCATACTATGAGTTGCTTGGGGTTACCAAGGCTTCTCTGAGGACTAGTAGCTTCCTGTCAGCGGCTTCATTCCAGGAGACAACTAGAGTCCTTACCGAAGCTGCTATAAATGGGAGCGTGGATTACCTTAGAGGGCTTAAGGAAAACGTGATCATAGGCAAGCTTATACCAGCTGGCTCTGGCTGGAAGAAGAGGACAGCAGAAGAGACTGAGCTTGCAACTGATGACCTCGCACTTATAGGACTGATGCAGACTGAGTAAAGTAGCTTGACTACTAGGGTTTCGTCTGATAAATTTATTGATTGTGGTTGGGCGTCCTCAGCCCAACCACAATTGTGTGTGCATTTGCAAATGAGTAGGAAGCCTAGGAGTGTTCAATGCCTACAATAAATCAGCTAGTTCGTAAGGGACGACAGAAGCCAACTAAGAAGACTAAGGCTCCGGCACTTAGGTACACAAACAATGCTCTTGGTAGGTACGCCGGTAGGCTCAGGCCACAGCCTAAGGGAGCCCCTCAAAAGAGAGGGGTGGCTGTGCAAGTGAGAACTGTTACCCCGAAGAAGCCAAACTCGGCTCTGCGAAAGGTAGCGCGAGTTCGGCTGAGTAATGGCATGGAAGTTACCGCTTACATACCAGGCGAGGGGCACAATCTACAGGAGCACTCTGTGGTGCTCATTCGTGGTGGAAGGGTGCCTGATCTGCCAGGAGTACGATATCACATTGTGCGTGGTGCTTTGGATACCGCTGGGGTCAGAGATAGAAAGAAGGGTCGTTCCAAGTATGGAACCAAGAAACCCAAGTAATAATGAGCATGTGGAGGAATAAGTAGATATGCCACGTCGACCCAATTCGTTCAAGAAACCGGAGGTCTTGCCTGATCCGCGCTACAACAGTGTGGTAGTTGCTAAGTTCATAAACAAGGTGATGCGGAACGGCAAGAAGGGAGTTGCTGAGAGGATAGTATATGGGGCTTTTGACCTTGTCGGTCAACGTACAAACAGAGATCCGATGGAGGTGTTTGAACAGGCCATCAGGAACGCAACTCCCGTGCTCGAAGTCAAGCCTCGTCGTGTTGGGGGATCGACGTACCAAGTCCCTGTGGAAATAAGAGGGGACCGCAGGCTTTCTCTAGCTATGAGATGGCTCATTCAGTCAGCTCGTGCCAGAGCTGGTAAAACTATGATCGAAAAGCTTGCAGCAGAAATAATAGATGCTTCGAACAACGTGGGTGCGACTGTCAAGAAGCGCGAGGACACCCATAGGATGGCTGAGGCCAATAAGGCATTTGCACACTATCGTTGGTAAATATTGACAATTACTCTTTGAATTCAGAGGAAGGTTAAAGTTGGCGGCAACTGTAGAAAAAGAAAGACTTACGGCACTAGAAAGAACAAGGAACATCGGTATCATCGCCCATATCGATGCCGGCAAGACCACTACTACTGAAAGGATTTTGTTCTACACAGGGCGAGTGCATAAGATGGGTGAGGTCCACGAAGGGGCCGCCACGATGGACTGGATGGAACAGGAAAGGGAGCGCGGTATTACCATTACCGCAGCTGCCACAACCTGTTTCTGGCGAGATCACAGGATCAATATCATCGATACCCCTGGTCACGTGGACTTCACCGTTGAGGTTGAGCGCTCGCTGAGAGTGTTGGATGGTGGTGTAGTGGTATTCGACGCTGTTGCTGGTGTTGAGCCGCAAAGCGAAACCGTTTGGCGTCAAGCCGACCGATATGGCGTACCACGTATAGCGTTCGTGAACAAGATGGACAGGATGGGGGCCAACTTCGAGCGCACAGTCCAGATGATGCGCGATAGGCTGGGTTCTAATCCAGTACCTGTCCAGCTACCTATTGGTTCTGAGAGCGATTTCCAGGGCGTGGTTGACCTTATCGATTATGATGCCATTATCTACACAGATGATCTAGGTACTCGACTGGAAGAGACAGCTATACCTTCGCATCTTGAGGCAGAGGCTGCTGCTGCAAGAGAGCAAATGATAGAGGCCATAGCTGAAGCGGATGAAGAGTTCATGATGCTCTACCTGGAGGGCGAAGATATAACACCTGACCAGATAAGAGCGGCGCTCAGGAGAGCTACCATAGCTCGCACACTTGTGCCCGTTCTCTGCGGCGCAGCGCTCAAGAACAAAGGTGTCCAGCCTATGCTGGATGCTATAGTATACTATCTGCCATCTCCTATAGATATACCTCCCGTGAGAGGTATAGATCCGCGCACCGGCGAAGAGGTAGAGAGAACAGTTGACGAGAACGAACCTTTTTCGGCCCTTGTATTCAAGATTGTGGCCGATCCATTCATAGGTAAGCTGTCTTACTTCCGAGTATACTCTGGGAGCCTCAAAGCTGGATCTTATGTAATGAACACTACCAAGAACCAGCGAGAAAGAATAGGACGACTGGTTCGGATGCATGCCAATCACCGAGAAGAAGTATCCGAAGTATTTGCAGGGGATATAGCAGCAGCTGTAGGTTTGAAGAACACCTTCACCGGTGATACTTTGGCTGATGAGTCCGCACCTGTGGTGCTGGAATCCATCAAGTTCCCAGAGCCTGTGATCTCTGTCGCTATAGAGCCTAAGACCAAGGCTGACCAAGACAAAATGGCCAATGCCCTGACACGCTTGGCTGAGGAAGATCCAACCTTCCGCGTGCAGACCGATCCTGAGAGTGGACAGACGATCATTAGTGGCATGGGTGAGCTTCATCTTGAGGTTATAGTCGATAGAATGACACGTGAGTTCAAGGTGAACGCAAATATAGGTAGGCCACAGGTGGCATATCGCGAGACCATCACCCGTCCTGCCGAGGCGGAAGGTAGATTTGTCAGACAGACCGGTGGTAAAGGGCAGTATGGCCACGTATGGATTAGGCTCGAGCCTCTAGAGGACAAGACTGGGTTTGAGTTCGTCAATCAGATCACAGGTGGTGTTATACCTCGTGAGTACATTCCTGCTGTAGAAGCAGGTATAAGAGAGGCTATGGATAATGGAGTGGTGGCTGGTTATCCAGTCCTAGGAGTAAGAGCCATCCTTTACGATGGTTCTTACCACGAGGTTGACTCCAGCGAGATGGCTTTCCAGATAGCCGGTTCTATGGCTTTCAGGGCAGCCGCCCAAAAGGCAGGCCCCATACTGCTCGAGCCAATAATGCTGGTGGAGGTCGTCACGCCTGAGGAGTTCATGGGAGCCGTAACTGGTGATCTCAGCTCAAGGCGTGGTCATATCGAAGGTATGGAACTAAGGGGTAATGCCCAAGCTATTAGAGCCAAGGTACCATTGGCTGAGATGTTTGGTTATGCTACTGACCTGCGCTCTATGACACAAGGTAGAGCTTCATACACTATGCAGTTTGATCACTATGAACCAGTTCCACAATCGATCAGCGCTGAGATACAGGCTAAGAACAAGCGCTAGATTGTGGGTAAAAACTAAGCTAATAAACAAAAAAATACTTACTATAAGGAGGCCTGAGGTTGGCGAAGCAGAGGTTTGAGAGGACGAAGCCGCATGTGAACGTAGGGACGATAGGGCATGTAGATCATGGGAAGACGACGTTGACGGCGGCGATCACGAAGGTATTGGCGCTGAAGGGGGAGGCGCAGTACCGGCCGTTTGAGACGATAGACAAGGCGCCTGAGGAGAGGGCGAGGGGTATAACGATCTCGATAGCGCATGTGGAGTATGAGACGGACAAGAGGCACTATGCGCATGTAGATTGTCCTGGGCATGCGGACTACATCAAGAACATGATCACGGGTGCGGCGCAGATGGATGGTGCGATATTGGTGGTGAGTGCGCCTGATGGGCCGATGCCGCAGACGAGGGAGCACATATTGTTGGCGAGGCAGGTGGAGGTCCCCGCGATAGTGGTGTTTTTGAACAAGGTAGACATGATGGATGACGAGGAGTTATTGGAGTTGGTGGAGATGGAGGTGAGGGAGCTGCTATCGCGGTATGGATTTCCTGGGGATGAGGTGCCGATCATACGTGGGAGTGCGCTTAGGGCGTTGGAGAGCAGCAGCACGGACATCAATGCGCCGGAGTATCAGCCGATATTGGAGTTGATGGATGCGGTAGATGAGTACATACCGACGCCGCAGAGGGCTGTGGATCGGCCGTTTTTGATGCCGATAGAGGACGTATTTGCGATCAAGGGGAGGGGTACGGTAGTAACAGGAAGAGTAGAGAGGGGTAGAGTCAAGGTAGGGGACACAGTAGAGATAGTGGGATTGAGGGCTGAGAGGCGGAGCACGGTAGTGACAGGGGTGGAGATGTTCCAGAAGACGTTGGATGAGGGGGTAGCAGGGGACAACATAGGGTGTTTGTTGAGGGGAGTAGAGAGGACGGAAGTGGAGAGGGGTATGGTGTTGGCAGCGCCTGGGAGCATCAACCCGCACACGAGGTTTAGGGCGGAGGTGTACGTGTTGTCGAAGGAGGAGGGAGGTAGGCACACGCCGTTTTTCAGTGGGTACAGGCCGCAGTTTTACATCCGGACGACGGATGTGACAGGGGAGGTGAAGTTGCCTGAGGGTGTAGAGATGGTGGTGCCTGGGGACAATGTGAACTTGGAGGTGGAGCTGATAGCGCCTGTGGCGATAGAGGAGGGTTTGAGGTTTGCCATCAGGGAGGGT
>JBHORE010000233.1:0-14502 GCA_042408415.1 Thermobaculum sp. | reverse complement strand
GGGCTGCTGGTGTTGGGAGTGTACCTATTTGCTGGGCAGATCCTGGGGCTGTTCTTGACCGATGAAGGGACACTGGAGATAGCGCGGGAGCTGTTGTACATCACGTTGTGGGGGTACTTGATCTTTGGGCATGCCCAGGTGTTTGCAGCCCTGATGAGGGCCAGTGGGGTGGTGCTGTGGCCCACGACGTTTGGGATAGTGGCCATCTGGTGTGTGGAGGTGCCCGTGGCGTACGTGCTCTCTACGTACACGGGGTTGGGACTGAGGGGGATATGGCTGGGATATCCTGCAGCCTTCCTGGCCAACCTGTGCATGCAGTACCTCTACTACCGCTACGTCTGGCGACACAAGCAGATCACCAGATTGATATAGGGAAGGGTTATGTCCAGGGTGGGCACGACAACCACAGATATCAACCTAAATAACACCTTGACCATTCTCATCCTCGGTGCCATGACCGCTATAGGCCCGCTATCCATAGACATGTATCTGCCCGCGCTGCCACGGCTGGCCCAAGACCTATCGACCGGGGCATCCCAGGCACAACTAACTCTCAGCGCCTGCCTCTTGGGATTGGGCCTAGGGCAGGTGATCGCTGGCCCGTTGAGCGACTCTCTAGGGAGGAAGCTGCCCCTAGTGGTTGGGCTGTTAGGGTACTCACTGGTCTCCCTGCTGTGCGCGTTGGCGCCTTCGGTGACGGCGCTCACCATTCTCCGAGCCGTGCAGGGCGCTACTGGAGCCGCCGGCGTGGTGATCGCTAACGCGATCGTGCGCGACCTGCACTCCGGGGCGGCCGCCGCTCGCTTCTTCTCCACCCTCATGCTTGTAACGGGACTAGCCCCAATTCTAGCCCCTATCCTGGGTGCTCAGATCCTACGGTTCGGCTCGTGGAGGGGAGTGTTCTTGGTGCTCACGATCGTAGGGGTGTTGCTAGCGCTGGCGGTGGGATTCGGCCTGAAAGAGACGCTGCCGCAGAGTTATAGGAAGCCGTTGGGGCTTGGAGACGTGTTTTCCACCTTCCTATGGCTACTCCGAGATCCATCATTCACAGGCTACGCGCTTGCCAATGGCTTGTGCACCGCCGGCATGTTTGCCTACATATCGGGCTATCCGTTCGTGATTCAGGGCATCTACGAGCTGTCGCCCCAAGCATTCAGCCTGATGTTCGGCTTGAATGCCGTGGGACTGATCGCTCTCAGCCAGGTCAATGGCCGGCTGGTGGAGAGATACTCCCCCAAGCGCCTGTTGCACACTGCCATGGTCGTGAGCTTGTTGGCAGTAATGGCGCTGTTGCTCTCGGTATGGCTCGACCTCGGGCTGCTGGGGGTGGTGGTACCGGTATTGATCTTCATATCTTCCCTTGGTGTGATCAACCCCAACACGGCTGCGCTGGCGCTGTCGGGTCATCCCGAAGCTGCCGGCAGCGCTTCGGCACTGCTGGGGCTGGCCAGGTTCCTCCTTGGTAGCCTGACCTCCCCGCTCGTAGGCGTGGCCGGCCCCAGCACAGCAGTGCCGTTTGCGCTCGTGATAGCCGCCTGCGTCCTGTTGGGATCCATCACCGTCGCGATGACTTCAGGTCGGCAGGTGCTAGCTTCAGGACAAAACATGTAGGAGGAAAGAGCATGGCACACGCAGCAGAGCAGATACTTCTATGGGATGGGCCCGCCCCGGGATCCGAGGGTTGGAGCCATGAGCGGATCGAGGAGCCTCCGGAACTGCCTTTCGACTTCCTGATGGTGCGCAACGTGGTGCGACCCGTGATGTATTCCTTCCTGCCGGAGAGACCCACGGGCGCAGCTGTATTGGTCTGTCCGGGAGGAGCCTTCCACTTCCTCAACATCAACTATGAAGGTACCGATGTCGCCCGCTGGTTGAACCAGCGGGGAATCGCGGCGTTCGTCCTCGAGTACCGGGTGATTCCTACGCCTGCAGACAGGCAGGAGTTTATGGCTCAGATGCAGGCTAACACCTCCGACCGCGCCAAGATGGCCGAGATCATGTCATGGGTGACGAAGCTGGAAGAGGCGGACGCTCGCAGGGCGATAGCCATCGTGAGGGAGTGCGCGCCCCGGTGGGGGCTGGACCCCTCTAGAGTGGGGCTCATGGGCTTCTCAGCCGGCGGGAGGATCACCTCAGGTGTAGCCCTTCGCCACGACGAGGCTACCAGGCCATCTTTCGCCGGCTTCATCTACGGCGTCCACTGGGAAGAGATCACAGTTCCTGAGGATGCACCCCCGCTCTTCACGTTGGTTGCGCAGGATGACGAGATATCCGTGGACTCCTGCCTTAGGTTATTCGGGGCTTGGCGAGATGCTGGCAAGAGCGCCGAGCTGCACGTGTTCTCGCGAGGAGGTCACGGCTTCGGTATGAGGCGGCAGGGACTGCCCTGCGACGACTGGATCGAGCTCTTCTACCGATGGCTACAAGCCGAGCAGATCACATCATAGAAGGAGTATAAGGCATGGAATCCCAACTGTGGCAACGAGAAGACGGCGTTATGTACCGAGACCTCAACAAGAACGGCAAGCTGGACCCTTACGAGGATCCCAGGCTGCCGATAGAGGTGCGGGTGGAGGATCTCCTAGGGCGAATGACCCCCGAGGAGAAGGCCGGCATGATGTTCCATACCGGCATGGGGATGAACCCAGACGGATCCCTGCAGGAGGGCGAGGGCACCTTCGGCAGGACTTCCACCACGGAGCTGGTCACCCGGAAGATGCTGAGCCACTTCAACGTCTGGGCGGTCGCCGACCCGAGACCCATGGCCGAGTGGTACAACCGCCTACAAGCCCTGGCCGAGGGCACGAGGCTGGGCATCCCGGTGACCATATCTTCCGACCCTAGGCACTCCTACTCCAACAACCCAGCCGCCAGCCTCTTTGCTGGTAAGTTCTCCAAGTGGCCCGAGCCCATAGGACTTGCGGCCATCGGGGACGAAGAGCTGGTGCGCAGGTTCGGAGACATAGCCCGCCAGGAGTACTTGGCGGTGGGCATACGCGTGGCCCTGCACCCCATGGCCGACCTGGCGACCGAGCCCAGATGGGCCAGGATAGCCGGCACGTTTGGCGAGGATGCCCACCTGGCAGCGCGGCTCGTGGCTGCGTACATCAGGGGCTTTCAGGGAGATGAGCTCGGAACTGAGAGCGTGGCCTGCATGACGAAGCACTTCCCAGGCGGGGGACCCCAAAAAGATGGCGAGGACCCCCACTTCCCGTACGGTAGGGAACAGATATATCCAGGCAACAACTTCGAGTACCACCTCATACCGTTTGAAGCCGCGTTCGAAGCCGGCACAGCACAGATCATGCCCTACTACGGCATGCCTGTGGGTCTGCCCTTCGAAGAAGTCGGCTTCGGCTTCAATCGCGACGTCATCACGGGATTGCTGCGCCAGCGATACGGCTTCCAGGGCGTGGTGTGCACCGACTGGGGCCTGCTCACCGATGGCAAGATCGGCGATCGCGTATTTCCAGCTAGGGCCTGGGGGGTGGAACACCTGAGCCTTGAGGAGCGGGTCCTCAAGGCCCTGGAGGCCGGCGTCGACCAGTTCGGGGGAGAATCCTGTCCAGAAGTGCTGGTGGAGCTAGTGCGCTCCGGTAGGCTGTCCGAGGAAAGGCTGGACGTCTCGGTGCGTAGGCTACTACGAGACAAGTTCAGGCTAGGGCTGTTCGACAACCCATTTTTAGATCCCGACGAGGCCGAAAGGATAGTAGGGCAGGAGGCCTTCGCGCGGGCTGGCGAGGCGGCCCAGAGGCGGTCGATCGTGCTGCTGGTCAACGGTGAGACGAGCTCGGGAAGGACGTTGCCTCTGAGCGAGGGCGTGCGCCTGTACGTCGAGGGAGTGGACCCCGCGGTGGCCTCTAGATACGCCCAGGTCGTGGACTCTCCCACCGAAGCTGATTACGCGTTCATCAGGCTGCAAGCACCGTACGAGCACCGTGACAGCCTCCCCTTGGAGGCCTTCTTCCATGCAGGCGACCTCTCGTTCCCAGAGCCCGAGCTCCGACGCATCCTCGACCTGCTCCGCCAAGTGCCCACGGTGGTGCAGATCTTCCTTGACAGACCAGCGGTGATCCCCGAGATAGCTCGAGAATGCGCTGCCCTGCTGGCGGACTTCGGCGCAAGCGACGAGGCCGTGCTGGATGTTGCCTTCGGTCGACACAGGCCCACCGGCAAACTGCCCTTCGAGATGCCATCCTCCATGGAAGCCGTCAGAAAGCAGCTGCCGGACGTCCCTTGTGACTCTGAAAACCCACTCTTCCCATGTGGTCACGGCCTGAGCTTCTAAGCGTGTCTACCTATCCTTGGTCTCCTGCCACTACGTGATCTGGGCAGGAGACCAAGGGAACGCCAGCTGCTATAAGTATGGGATACCATCCAAGCAATCGAGGAACTGTGCATGCTCCCTAGTAGTCTCCTTAGCAGGGCTGCGTTACATCCGGAGGCAAATGAGTATGGACATAAAAGATCTCGTACATCTAGGTATACCTCTGTGGGACATCGCCCTACGTACGATAGCTATCTACATAGCCATGCTTGTGGGACTGCGCGCAGCTGGCAAGAGGGAGGTCGGCCAGTTCACTCTCCCCGACCTGGTGCTCGTGCTGCTGGTGGCAAACGCCGTCCAGCCCGCCATGACAGGGCCGGACACGTCCCTGGTGGGAGGCCTGCTGATCATAGTCGTGCTGCTGGCAACCAATTGGATGGTGGTCAAGACGGTGCCTCGCAGCCAGAGGCTACGAAAGCTGTTCAGCCCCTCACCCACGGTCATAGCCCAGGATGGCCGCTGGCTGACGGACGCCCTGCGCAGGGAGGGCATGGACGTGGAGGAGGCAGAGGTGGCGCTGCGGGAGCACGGACTACTGGACGTCAGCCAGGTCAAGCTGATGGTGCTGGAGCCCAACGGCGTGATCAGCGTCGTGCCGGCAGACAGCCGCGTCTACCGTAGCCGGCGTAGACGCTAGGTCAACCCAAAGACGCCCAGCAAAGTGACCGCCAAGTAGCTGCAGGATAGTGCTATTACTAACAAAGTGGTGGCCCAAGCCAGCAGGTTGTACACCGGGCCGTTAGTGTGCTCGCCCATGACGTCAGGGTTGTTCACCAGGCGCAGGATGGAGATCAACACCACCGGCAGCAGCAGGCCGTTGATGACCTGCGTCCACACCAGCAGCTGGATGACATTGAGTCCCGGCACAAGCGCCACGATCACCCCAACCACCAACAGGGCAGTGAAGAGCCCATGGAACACAGGAGCATCACGAAAGGACTGATTGACGCCCCTCTCAAAGCCGAACGCCTCGCATACCGTGTAGGCAGTGCTCAGAGGCAGTACCGCAGCCGCCAGGACTGATGCACCTAGCAGTCCCACCGCGAACACGACTCCAGCCAGCCTCCCGGCTACTGGCTCCAGGGCTCGCGCGGCATCCTGGGCGGTCTGCACTTCCAGGCCCATCTTATGTAGAGTGGCGCCCGTGGCCACGATGATGAATCCAGCCACGACGTTCGAGAACAGCGCCCCAGAATAGGCGTCAAGCTTCACGAGGGATAGACCAAAGGTAGCCCCCCGCTCGGCTGTGGTAGACTGCGCATAGATCTGCATGTACGGCGTGATCGTCGTGCCTATGAGCGCTATCATCAGCAGGAGGTAGTCGCTGTCCAGTTGCAGGCTGGGAGTCACCAGACTCCTACCCACATCAGCCCAGTCAGGATGGGCCAATAGGGCTGCCACTGGGTAGGTGAAGAAGATCAAAGTCATTGCCAAGAAGATGCGCTCCACACGCCGATACGAACCACGTGTGATCAACCACCACACCAGCAGGGCCATCACCGGCACGGCGTAGTAGCGGGATATACCCAACAGCTCGGCCGCTGCCCCTATGCCGGCGAACTCCGAGACGGTCAGCCCACCGTTGGCGGCCACCAGCACGAGCATGACGAAGGCAGTGGTGCGCAGGCCCAAGTTCTCCCTCACGAGGTCCGCAAAGCCCTTGCCAGTGACCACCCCCATACGTGCAGCCATCTCTTGGATGATCGCCAGCGACACCGTGATCAGCGCCAGCACCCACAGCAGGGAGTACCCGTAGGAAGCCCCCACAGAGGCGTACGTAGCTATACCGCCTGCGTCGTTGCCCGCGCTGGCAGCTATGAGTCCTGGACCCAGCACCCCAAAGATCGTTGCCGGCCCAGCTATGCGCCGGGCGAGGTACCTGCGCGTGCGTGCGGTTACCCTCGTGGTAGAAACAGCGCGCCTGCCGCTCATCCGAAGACCTGCGATAGCCTGTGATGCCAGCCCTCGGGGATCAAGACATCCATGGCGTCATCGAACAGCACCACGCCCAACAGGCGCCCATCCTCGTCCACCACAGGCAGCGATGGGAGGTTGTACTCTGCCATCTTCTTGGCCACTGCAGGCGCAGGGTCATCTGGATGGGCTGGAGCAACCTCCTTCTGAGCTATATCCACAAGCTGGATCGACGGTTGGGATATCACCAGGTCGCGCAGGGCCACCACACCCAGCAACCGCCCGTCATCATCCACTAGATAGATATGGTAGAGAGGATCCGGGATGTGCTCCATGCGTCTTAGCTCCTCCAACGCCCTACCCACGTCCAGAGAGGCCGGCAGGGTCACGAAATCGTTCGTCATCAACCCCGCCGCGGTGTCCTCCTTATAGGCCATCAGCTCACGCACATCCTCCGACTCCTCAGGATCCATCAGATCCAGCAGCTCATCTGCCCGATCCCGAGGAAGGTCGGCCAGCAGGTCGGCGGCGTCCTCCGGATCCATCTCCTCTAGGATGTCCGCGGCGCGATCGCTGTCGAGCGCCTGCATGACGTCCGCCGCGTCCGCCGGGTCCATCTCCTGCACGGCATCGGCCGCGATCTCGTCGTTGAGCGCCTCCAGCACCTCGTTGGCCTGCTCGCGCGACAGGTGCTCTAGGATATGGGCTATGTCCACCGGATGCAGCTTGGAGAGCTTTTCATGGGAGATCCGCAGGCGCACCATCGGCACATCGGTGGCGAAAGACTCCACGTCCTCCCAGTCGATCACGCGAGTGCCTCGTAGGTTCCTGGTGAGTGCGGCCGGCCCCAGGCGGCGCAACAGCGCCTGGGGGCTGACGTCCACCCCCACTAGCCTATAGTCGCCCTCGAAGTAACCCAGCTCGAGATCGTTGGCCCGGATCACCTTGCGGCCGTCGATATCTATGAGCTGCTTATCCAGGATGTCTCTCCCCAGCAACACCTCGCCGTCTCGGCGCTCGAAGGGCCGCAGGTTAACCTTGAAGGTGTTCAGCCTCACCCCCTGATCGGAGATCTCGGCTATCTGCGAGCGCTCGATGAAGAACTCGCGCGAGCCCGCGCGCGCCACCACGCCGCTCACGGGCGGGTGGGGATGGGCACCGAACTTGACTACCAGGTCCTTCACGCGCGCGATGCGCGCCCCCTGGGCGTCCAGTATGGGCTTGCCCAGCAGCTGCGAGAGATATATACCGGTGTAGACTTCGTGGCCCGCCACAGCCATCAGCAAGACTCCGACTAAGGTGGTAGAGGTTAATTCTAGCCTATATTATCCCAGTTTGCTCAAACCCTCTACCAGGAAGAAGTTGGCATCCGAGGCCCCTCGCCGCTTTGCCTTGGCAGCCTCGTACTCGGGAGAGCCCCACCACCTGCGAGCAGCCTCCATGTCATCGAACTCTATGATCACCACGCGGTCAGCTCCCAGCTCTCCCTCCAGCACCTCGTGGGCTCCGCCCCTTGCCAGGAACCTGCCGCCGTACCGCTCTACCGACGGGCCCGAGAGAGGCACGTACTCCTGCATGTACCTCTCGCGATCGTGGATGCGCACGATGCCGATCACGTAAGCTGCCATATAGCCTTGCCCTCCTAGAATGGTTTATCATGCAAACGTTGCAACCAGATAATACACCACAAGGAGTTTGGTATGCGCAAGATCATTGCCCAGGACCCCTTCATCCGCAACGATCAAGGCATCCCCTGGGACCAACGAGGGTTGTGGCCCGCCAGCTGGGTGGCAGCTAGACACCTACCGAATCCACCCTACGTCGTGGCCTATCGCCTAGCGTTCGCCCTCCCTCAGCAGGTCACCACGACGGTCCACGTGAGCGCCGACGAACGCTACGAGCTCTTCCTCAACGGCGAGCGCGTAGGCAGAGGCAGCGAGCGCGGCGACGCCGACCACTGGTTCTATGAGACCTACGAGCTGGAGCTGCCAAAGGGAACCAATACCCTTGTTGCGCGGGTGTGGTCGTTGGGACCACTAGCCCCCTACGCCCAGATGTCGGTAAGGCACGGCTTCCTCCTTGCAGCCGAGCCCCCGCTGACTGACCTCCTGAGCACAGGGCTCGCCCCCTGGGAGGCCAAGCGTCTTGAGGGCTATTCCTGGGTCAATCCATCACCCGCTTGGGGCACCGGCGGCAACATAGTGCTGGACGCGACACAGTTCCCATGGAGTTTCGAGCTGGGCGAGGGAGAGGGTTGGGAGCCGGTAGAGACCGTCGAACGAGCGGTGGGCAGGCTGATGGCGCTGGAGGCGCCTCCTCAGCACCTGCTGAGACCAGCCACACTACCCGCGATGATGGAGGTCCCCATCAGTGTAGGCAGTGTGCGGCACGTATCAGCTCCCTCGTCCGAGGAGGTGTCCAGCTTGCCCATACGAGCCGAGCAGGCGCTGGACGAGCCCGAGTGGCAGGCAATGATCGAGGGGAGGGGAAGCGTCACCGTGCCGCCGCATACCACCAGGAGGGTCATAATAGACCTAGGGGAATACTACTGCGCCTATCCCGAGATAGTCACGAGCGGGGGGGAGGGCGGCGCCGTGCGCCTGCATTGGGCCGAGTCGCTGTATGAGGACAGCCGAGGCCGCTTCAAAGGGAACCGCGACGCTATCGAGGGCAAGTATTTCCTAGGGGTAGGAGATGTGTTTCTGCCCGACGGTAGGAGCTCTCGCAGGTTCGAGACGCTGTGGTGGCAGGCAGGGAGGTACCTCGAGCTGCTAGTGCGCACGGCGGATGCTGCGCTTACCCTGGAGAGTCTAAGGCTCCGAGAGACCAGGTATCCTCTTGAGATGGAGAGCTCCATAGCCACGGACAACGCGGACCTGGATGCCACCATACCCCTGATGGTGCGGGCGATGCAGATGTGCTCCCATGAGACCTACATGGACTGTCCGTACTACGAGCAACTGATGTACGCGGGGGATACCCGCCTTGAAGCGCTCGTAACCTACGTGATGACCAGGGACGATCGCCTGCCCCGCAAGGCCCTGCGCATGTTCGACGCCTCCAGGTTGCCGTCCGGGCTTACCCAGGCGCGCTATCCTAGCCGCGTGCGCCAGATCATCGCACCGTTCGCGTTGTGGTGGGTTGCCATGGTGTGCGACTACGCTTACTGGCGACCGGACACAGGGTACGTGCGAGAGCTGATGCCAGGGGTACGAGCCACTATGGAGGCATTCGAGCGATGGAGAGGCAGCGACGGGCTCCTTGAGTCTCCGGAGGGCTGGAACGTGACCGACTGGGTGCCCGAGTGGCCAGCTGGTATCCCCCCAGAGGGCGAGTGGGGTAGAAGCGGGCTCCTAAACTGGCACCTGGCGCTGATCACCCGCATGGTAGCGGACCTGGAGGACTCGTTGGGCAATAGACGTATGGCCGAGCAGTTCTACTCCAGAGCTCGCGAGATCGCCGATGCAGCGCTGCGGGCCTTCTGGGTACCCTCTCGGGGGCTCATAGCCGATGACACAGCGCACAGCAGGTTCTCCGAGCACACGCAATGCCTAGCGATCCTGAGCGGACTGCTGCCCCCCGATGTAGATGAGCAGGTGGGGCGCAACCTCCTGCAGGCGCGTGACATCTCACGTACCACCATCTACTTCTCCCACTACCTGTTCGAGGCCTATCGCAAGCTCGGTCGGATCGACGCCCTGCTAGACAGGCTGTCGCTGTGGCGAGAACTGGTTGCTCGAGGCTTGAGAACCACTATCGAGGCCCCGGAGCCCACGCGCTCGGACTGTCATGCCTGGGGGGCACACCCTCTCTTCCATCTCTTCGCGACGGTGCTGGGAATCAGGCCAGCAGGACTGGGCTTCTCCAAAGTGGAGATCGCCCCTCAGCCGGCGGCCCTGAAAAACATCGAGGGCAGCTTGGTCCACCCCAGAGGGGAAGTATGGGTCGCCCTCCGCGTCGAGGGGGGTATGATACGGGCTCGCATACGCCTTCCCGAGGGCGTGCCCGGAGAATTCGTCTGGGGAGGCAGGCGACTATCCCTAAGACCAGGGGAAGAGAACGACCTTGTGATGCCCTCCCCTTAGAGCGGACTCGGGGTCCATACCCTTATTCCTGTGATCCTATCCTCGATCAGGGCTCCATCAGGCTGGAGAAGCACCAACCCAGCTATCCACAGATCTCCCACGCAGCCTGAGAGATGGATCGCTAGGGGGATGATCAGCCAGCTCCCCCAGCTGGCAGATGCCACCAATACGGCTCCAAGGAGGGATATGGTAACCATGGGTGCGAGCGCCACGATCAGGTACTGGCGCTTGGTGAACCTGTAGCCATGGGCAGTCGCATATAGGTAGGGGATGCCACCGGAGAGTACTCCGGCACCGTACCTGGGCCTCGCACCTAGCAGGCGCATCACGAATCCATGGATCAGTTCGTGCAAGACCAGCAGCACAGCGGTGACGGCCAGTACAGCTAATAGCTTCCACATATCCTCGATCCCTAGGGAGAGCTCTATCTGCTCCCAAGCTACCAAGTAGATGACACCGAAGCACAGCATGCCCAGGGCCAGTAACCCTAGTGAGAGCAGCGTCCAGAGTAGTTGGGTGCGTGTACCGGGCTGCCAATCCTTGTAACCCAAGCGCGGGCCCATAGGTTACCTCCGAGCGGATGATACCCTATTTTACGACCAAGTTCCGCCCAGACTTCAAGGAATATCTTGCTCGCAGTTCGACAAGATGGTTAAAAGTCCTGGCCGTGCCTAGGCACGGCCGGATCTGGGTGTAGCTCCATATGTTGGAGCACGACGGGACAGGAAGCTAGCATCCGCCAACCGGCGGAGGGTACTGACACCTTAGGAGGGTTTGCTGGCCTCCTCCTTGGCCGCCTCGACGCCCTCCTTGACGGCGTCCTTCACCTCAGTCACTTTGTCCTGGACCTTCTCCTTGACGCTGCTGGCGAGGGCAGGCCTCGACCTGTCTTCCTCCTCGGGCATCTCCGTAATGCCTGATACGGTATCCTTGAACTCGCGGATGCTTCTGCCTAGGCTAGCACCTATCTCAGGTAGCTTGCCCACCCCAAAGATAAGCATCGCCACCACAAGGATGATGAGTAGTTCCGGTATCCCAAGATCAAACACAACGATTCCTCCTAGCTATTCCACTTTGGCTTCCTCTTTGGGGGCGGTCTCCGTCCGCTCCTCAGAGGGAGCATCTGCCTGATTTACCGCCGGCCCCGACGAAACCTGGCTACGTGCGGCTATCTCTGCCCTATCGTCGGAGCGACCGGTGAGAGCGTCCTTGAACTCGCGGATGCCCTTGCCCAACCCAGCACCTACCTCGGGTAGCTTACCTACACCAAAGATCATCACTACGACCAGCAAGATGATGATCAGCTCAGGAACTCCCAGGTCAAACATCGATCCTTTCCTCCCAAGAAAGCCTCTGCGTTATTATACTCCTGGTAATAATACGCACAAGGCATACTGGTGGTTCCATGTGGCAACTACGAGTTCGGAGGAGCCTAGAGGTTAATTCTCAGCTGCTCCCCCAGCACCAGTATCGGGCAAAGCAGACGGGATCGTGATCTGGGACTCACCCGAGCGATCTGGGTTGCTGCTACCCTCCTGCCCTGCTTGGACGCTCTTCCCGTACCTATACCAAGCGGTGTTGACCATACTCACCGATAGGGTCTCTGTACCCGTGTGAAACCAATCGTGCATCTCGGGTGTCCTGCTCGCATCCACCCGTACGTACGCGTAGCGGATCTTGGTACCCTGAGGTACCACGAAGTGAGCAGCATAGGTGCGTCCCGCGACGCAGGGATCGGAGATGCTGCCACCGGCTCCCGCAGGCATCCCGCACAGGTACCTCAGGTGCACGCGCGAAGAGCCCACAGCCCGCCAGCGCACGTAGAAGCTCTGCCCCTGGGGTACTCGGCCGTAGAGCGTCAGCCGGAAGGTCTTGGTGACCGTGCTGGCCTGGGGTTGCGCTTTACTACTGGCAAGCACCGACGCGGGCAGCAGCACGATCGCCAGACACAGCGAGAGGATCAATCTTATTGAAGCTGACATGTATTCACCCTCCAGTTATTTCCTATCCCTTATATACAGTAAAGGATGCAACAGTTACCATAGCCGGATGGTACTAGTGCCCAGGGGACTTGCGTGGGGGGGAGGGAGAGACGATCACCCGGGGAATAACCCGCTAACGATTACTTGCACGTGCCCTCAGGGCGAGCCCGGAGAGCCCCAAGATCAGCCCCCAAGATCAGCCCAAGGATCGGCAGCGTGATCGGCAGTCCAGCACCTCTTTGGGCCATGCCACCACCACCGGTTTGATCCAAGCCGTTGGGAATGGTGCCTTCCTTGCCCGTGGACGGCGCTTGGGTACTACCCTCCTGTGCGCCACTTGGCAGCTCCTCGCAAGCTACGTCGTCGTGGTCCGCATCCAGCTGCTCGGGATCGTAGGTTGCGCTGTACCCGTGACTGTCGAAGTCTGCTGGGCCTCCTGTTGGGTGGCGAAGTCGCTGCAGTCGTGGTCCACCTGCGGACTAGCAAGAGCCACGGGCGAGAGCACCCACAGCATCACGACGATCAGGGCCGATATCCTGCGAAGCATAGCGCGCCCCCTTCACTTCAGGTCGGCACCTGGCGATCGCCTCTCCCCCTTCTACGAAGATATTACACTTATATATGCAAAATATCTATATATACAAAACACACGAAACCAGATATTGAGAAATATGAAGCCCTCCCAGAGGGCCTGGGAGGGCGGGTTGGGGTGGTGGTATGTTAGGTGGTTGTCATGGAAGGGGTTGGGGCGTTGCGGGCCCTGCGCACATCCCATTGAGCGGCATAGAAGGAACCTATGACCAGTATGGCGGCCAACGCTTGGGCGATCACCGTCTCCCAGTTGTTGAACAGAGAGAACCACACACCCATCCAGTCAGGAATATGCAGCGGGAATGTGTGCGTCTGTAGCCAGCCGGCGAGCTGCATCTCGTTGACCTGCTCCCCGACCATTATCTCCAGCACCACGCCCAGCATTATGCCGGTAAACACCAGCATCCTCTTGTACGGTAGCCTCTGGTGAGCCACGAAGGTGAAGTAGCCCGTCACGGCCACGAGCACGAGGGCTATAGCTGTACCGAGGAGCACGCGGGCGCTGCCCACCTGCAGGCGAATGTTCTGCAGGAAGAGATCGACCTCGAACCCCTCGCGGTACACCGAGGTGAAGCCCAGCAGGATCAACCCCCTATAGGCCAGCGAGCGGGCGGTATCCGCCTTCGAGCTCTCCATGGTGGAGATGAGCTGCTTCTTGCGACGATTATGCATGGATATCCAGCCCGTCCAGTAGATCCTGTGGAAGAACCAGTTCATGATGATCAACAGCACGATGATCGCCAGCAGCCCCGTAGCCGCCTGGATGTTGAGCTCAGAGGTGGTACCGCTGATCATGTTGAGGATGCCCACCAGCACGAACCAGGTGATCAGGGTAGCGCCGATCGCTAACCCGGCGCCGCCCGCTATCGGTCTCCAGTAGGTTCGCTTGGTGCGTACCAAACCTGCCACTATCGCCGAGAGCACTAGGATGCACTCCAGCCCCTCACGGTAGACCAACACCGCCGTGTCCAACATAGCGGTCATGGGAGATATGCCTTTGGCCGTGGGATCGGGAGTACCCCCCACCTCCACCGCCTGCCAGATCAGCACACCAAGCAGCAGAGCCCCACAGGCACATACCAACAGCGTCCTCACCAGAGACTTAGACATAAATCAACCTCCCAATATGGGTTGGCATAACAACAACCATTCCTTCGGCTAACTGTATCACCCAAACCATGTTAAGGTCAAGCATTAGCTTAGGCTAATTTTGGCAGGCTTTGACCTATTTGATGGCCGCATCCACCTCATCGATCATCTCAGAGAAAGATTCCAGGCCGCCGCCCGAGGCGTACCAGTAGTTGGGATCCAGATATACTATGTGACCCTCCTTGTAGGCTTTGGTTCGCTTCACCAGATCGTTCTCTACCACCTGCTTGGCGGTCTGCTTGCCCTTCACTACTGCGTCTCTGTCGACCACGAACAAGTAGTCAGGATTCTTCTCGGCCACGTACTCAAAAGATACGTTCTGCCCATGGGGGTTATCTCCCTTGAGGTTGGGATCAGCCGGCTTGAAGCCCAGGGTGTCGTGGATTATGCCACCGAATCGGGATCCCGGGCCAAAGGCGCTGATCTTCCCACCGGTGGTCAACACGATCAGGGC
>JBHORE010000231.1:0-29746 GCA_042408415.1 Thermobaculum sp. | reverse complement strand
TGAGCCCTGCAGGACGGCATCGGGGTTCACTGTGTTGACCCTGATGCCGTACGCACCACCTTCATCGGCCAAGCAGCGCGCGAGATGTAGCTCGGCGGCCTTAGCTGAGGAGTAGGCTGAGGCGTTCTTCCCCGCCACGAGACCGTTCTTGGAAGCTATGAACACCAGGCTACCACCCGTAGCCTGCTGCTTCCATAACTTAAAAGCCTCACGGGACACCAGGAAGTAGCCCTTGGTCAGCACCGCATGGTTCTTGTCCCACAGCTCTATGGTGGTTTCCTCCACCGGGGCACTCGAGGCCAAGCCGGCATTGGACACCACTATGTCCACCCCCCCATACTCCAGCACAGCCCTCCGGAACGACTCTGCCACCGCAGTCTCATCTGTCACGTCCACCCATACGCCGATCGATGGCTGGGGCATCTCGTCGGCCACCTCCTGACCACCCTCTACGTCCAGGTCCGCCACCACCACGCAGGCCCCCTCACGCGCAAGCGCGCGGCAGATCGCGCTGCCTATGCCCCCTGCCCCGCCGGTGACGTAGGCCACCTTGCCCGCGAGCTCCCGTGGCGGCGGCAGCAACGTTAGCTTGTACTGTTCCAGTGGCCAATACTCTATGGCGAACGATTCCTCTTCGGTAAGAGAAACGAAGCTATCTATGGAAGAGGCGCCCCTCATCACCTCGATGGCGCGGTGGTAGAGATCCCTCGAGAGGTCGGCCGCGCGCCTGTCCTTGCCCACGGTGACCATCCCCAGATGAGCTATAAGGATCACTCTGGGGTTAGGGTCCATCATGACCTCTGCTCCCGAGCTGTAGCGACGGAAGTACTCCTCATACTGCTGCCTGTACTGGCGTATACCCTCGCGCAGGCGAGTGGATAACTCCTGGGGCCCCTCACGTTCGGGATCGAAGTCCACCCACAGCGGGCGCATCTTGGTGTGCACCAGATGATCAGGGCAAGCAGCACCTACCTGCGAGAGCTCGCGCGACTCTTGACCGTCAACGAACTCGAGCACCGCCGGACTTCTGTCGACGCGCAGGATCTTGGAGCCGTTGGCAGAGGCCTCGCCTCGGATATGCGGCAGCACCTGCACCAGGATCTCCTCTGCCCGCTCGTCGGACAGCACCTTGCCCCGCAGCCCTCCGAACACCTTACGCCCGCTCGCACGGGCCATGACGAACTCTGCAGCACGGTTGATCGCCTCGATCGTGTTGTGGTAGCTCTCGCGGCTATCACTCCCCCAAGTGACCAGACCGTGCTTAGCCAGTAGTACCATCTTCGCATCTGGGTGCTCGCGCACGGCGTTGGCGACCAGTTTGGACAGGGCGAATCCCGGACGGATGTAGGGTATCCACACAGCATCGGAGCCAAAGCACTCGCGCGCCAGCTCTTGCCCCCTCTCAGCACAACAGATCATGTTGATGGCATCGGGATGGGTGTGGTCCACACAAGGATAGGGCACGAAGGCGTGCAGCAGCGTCTCGATGGAGGGCCGGGGCATATTAGGCTCCAGCTGGCACTTGGCTAGGTAGGCCACCATCTCCTCGTCGGTCATAGCCTCTCGATCCATCAGGGGCAGGATCTCCTCCAAACGCAGGCCTGCAAACCCTTCGCTGGTGATAGTTGCCAAGTCGCTGCCGGAGGCCTTCACCCACAGCACGTCCACCTCCCGACCTACGTGATCCACCCCCCTGACCTTCGAGGAGGTGTTGCCACCACCATAATTGGCCACGGCTCTGTTGGCCCCAAGCAAATGGGAGCGATATACCAGCTGAGATAACTCGCTGAGTCCCTTTGCGTCCTCATCCTTCCAAAGGTTCTCCACCTTTATGTCGTGTATCTCCACTTTCTGCATCTTCTATCCCCTCGCAATATTATGTCCAGCTCATCTGCACGCCGCCCTGGCGCTCGCTGGCGATCTTCTCCATGTAGCCGCTGGACCGGAAGGCAGCTATGGGATCAGGTGAAGCACCCAGCTGTTGGCGAACAGCAGCGCACAAAGGCCTGACGTCGGTTTGGTAGGCATCTTGCAGCGTCCTGTAGGCGCGGAGAACATCACCGGACTGGCGGGCATCTTCCAGTTCCTGCCAATCCACCAGCAGGGCTCGGGCATAAGCCTCCTGCAGGTGCATCACGCTGAGGATCATACCCTCTATCTTGGGCTCGATGTTGTGGGATTGGTCAATCATGTAGGCTACTTGAGCTACGTTGTCGCCTCTTCGCTCGGCGGTCACGAGCTCAACATAGATCAAAAACAGCTCAAAGGGGTTGGTAGAGCCCACGATCAAGTCATCATCGCCATACCTGCGAGCGTTGAAGTGGAATCCGCCCAGCCTGCCTTCATCCAACAGCGTCGCCACTATCTGCTCCACGTTCGTCCCCAGCGCATGGTGTCCCAGGTCCACCAGCACCTGAGCGCGGTCACCTAGCTTCTGGCACATGAGCACAGACTGACCCCAGTCGGCAAGGTCGGTGTGGTAGAACGCTGGCTCATAGAACTTGTACTCCAGCAGCATGCGCATGCCGTCAGGCATCGCAGAGTAAGCCTCCCTGAGGCAATCCAACATCCTATGGCGACGCTCCACGAACGAATCTTGGCCAGCGTAGTTGGTGCCATCAGCAAACCACAGCGAGAGGATGTTGGAGCTCACCTGCCTGCCGATCTCTATGCACTCCAACAGGTGGTCGGTGGCCTTGCGGCGCACCCGAGCATCGGGATGCGTCACGCTGCCCAGCTTGTAATCCTCGTCCTGGAACAGGTTGGGATTGATCGCACCTATACTTAGGCCCAGCGACTGTGCGTAGTCTTGAAGCTCAGTGTAGTCGTCCACCTTGTCCCACGGGATGTGCACCGCCACGGTGGGACAGATACCCGTATGCCTGTGTACTTGGGCGGCGTCCTCAAACTTCTCGAAGGGATTGCGAGGCACCCCCGGCTGGGGGAACACTTTGAATCGCGTGCCCGAGTTACCGTAGGCCCAGGAAGGAGTCTCCACTCGCTGCTCCCTGAGCCTGGCCTCCACATAGGCCACATCTACGCCCTTGTCCTCCAGCTGACGCTTCAGCTCCTGATAACTCCTGTCAAAGTCGTTGCCACCTTGCATCTCAATCCTCCACGTGTTGAAGTATTGTAACGAACTTATCGTACGCCTCGTCCCAGGCTCCTCGATCGATGGAGGGCTCGTAGCCCCTAAGGCTCACCGAGTTCCGTATGACGGCCCTTATCTGGGATAGGTCCTGGCCGCCCATCGCCTGCACGGCGATGTTGCCCAGGGCAGTGGCCTCCACTGGCCCAGCGATCACCTCCATGCCAAGGGCATCGGCAGTGCACTGGCAGAGGAGGGCATTACGGCTGCCCCCACCCACGACGTGGACGGCGCTGATCTGCCTGCCCGTAACTTCCACCAAGCGTTCTATGACCCAGCGATACTTCAGGGCAAGGCTCTCCAAGACACAGCGGACCAACTCCCCCCGGGTCTGTGGAGGTACCTGTCCCGTCCGTCGGCAGAAATCCACCACTCTGGAGGGCATATCCCCCGGGGGCAGGAACTCAGGCGCATCGGGATCTATGAAGGCCCGCATGCCCCGGACTTGGGAAGCCTCGGCTATGAGCGCATCGTAGTCCAGGACCTCGCCAGCACGCTCCCACGCACGCCGGCATTCCTGCACGATCCACAGCCCCATGACGTTGCGCAGGAAGCGTATGGTACCCCCATAACCTCCCTCGTTGGTGAAGTTGTACCTCAGTGCCGGCTCGCTCAGCATAGGGGCCTCCAGCTCCGTGCCCACCAACGACCACGTACCGCTCGAGATGTAGGCGAAATCCTTGGTCGTAGCGGGCACGGCTACCACAGCGCTGGCTGTATCATGCGAGGCCACCGCCACCACCTCCGGCGCTGCCCGAAGGCCTATCTCCCTTACCACATCATCCCTCAGTGTACCCAGGCAGGTGCCCGGTTGAACCACATCCTTGAATATCCGCGACGGTATTCCCAGACGCTCTATGAGATCCGTATCCCAAACCCTGTGCCGAGCCGAGAAGAGCTGAGTAGTGGTGGCGTTGGTGTACTCCGACGCTATGACTCCCGTCAACCAGAAGTTGAGCAGGTCAGGGATCATCAGCATGTGCTGGGCCAGAGAGATCTCTGGACAGGAGGCCTCCGCTAGCAGCTGATAGAGGGTGTTGATCGGCATGAACTGGATGCCGGTACGCTCGAAGATCTCTTGCCTCGGGACCAACGAGAAGGCAAGTTCCATCATGCCCTCGGTACGGGCATCTCGGTAGTGGTATGGATTAGCTATGAGCGCCCCCCTATCATCCAGCAGGCCGTAGTCCACGGCCCAGGAGTCCACCCCTATGCTCCTCACCTCGCCGCTTGCGGCGCGCAGGGCCTTGGACACTCCCTCGAGCACTTGTTGGTAGATGTACAGGATATCCCAATGCAAGCCATCAGGCAGGCGCACGGGGATATTCGCGAACCTATGCACCTCGCGGACGGAGAAGCGATCGTCCTCGAGCTCACCCAGCAGGACGCGACCGCTCTCAGCGCCGAGATCAACCCCCACGTAGCTAGCGACTCCTCCCAAGGCAGACCTCCCGCTGATAGATTAGTTGTTAGTTTTTGTTTGCTTTGTGATACTTTATCACGAAATCAGCCATCGAGTACATATCTTGTCCCATTTTGGCCCCAAATTACAGGCATCATTTTTCACATATTTTATATAATATATCAAACTGGTTCTTCTCCTGACATATTTAGCCCCCCACACCAACCACAGCATGCCGCCACGGCTGGCCTAGCCCGGAGCTGCTTGCAGGACTTGCGGTCACGCTCGACTTTTCCCTCTTGCATATTTCTTCAAGTAGTGTCAAAATACCGTAAGGTTAAAAAACTTAATGTTTAAGCACAAGAGGAGGGCACATGACCGCCATCATACAGGTGGATGGCCTTAGCAAATCCTTTGGTGAGATGCGCGCGGTCAACTCGATCTCCTTCCATGTGGAAGCCGGCGAGGTGTTCGGCCTGCTTGGGCCAAACGGCGCGGGCAAGAGCACGACCATCAAGATGCTCACCACCCTCCTGCCGCCGGATGCTGGGCGCGCCTCTATCGGCGGCTACGACGTGGTACGCCACGCCACCATGGTGCGTCGGATAATAGGCTACGTGCCGCAGGCTCTCTCGGCCGACGGCTCCCTAACCGGTTACGTGAACCTGCTGGTGTTCGCTAAGCTGTACGACATCCCCAGGCATGAGCGTGAGAGGCGCATCCGCGAGGCCCTCAAGTTCATGGGGCTGGAGGAGGCGGCCGACCGCCTGGTGCGCACCTACTCAGGAGGCATGATCCGCAGGCTGGAAATTGCCCAATCCATGCTCCATCAGCCCACAGTCCTCTTCCTGGACGAGCCCACCATAGGGCTGGATCCAGTGGCGCGGGCGGCGGTGTGGGGGCACATCATGCGACTGCGGGAAGAGTTCGGGATGACGATACTGCTGACCACCCACTACATGGAGGAAGCTGACAGCCTGTGTCGCCGCATAGCGATCATGCACCTGGGCAACATCGCCGCCATAGGCACGCCCGCGGAGCTGAAGGCGTCCGTCGGCGATCCCGAAGCGACGCTCGACAAGGTGTTCGTCCACTACACAGGAGGAGAACTCGAGACAGGAGGTAGCTACCGTGAAGCTTCAAGAGCAAGGCGCACAGCCCGTCGTCTCGGTTAAGGTACCGGTCGCACAACCCACCAACCCACTGGCCTTCGTTCTAGGGTTCATCAGCAAGACGCTGGTGATAGCCGAGGTGGAGGCCCGCAAGATCCTGCACGACCCCTACGACCTGCTCACCAGGGCTGTGCAGCCGGCGCTGTGGCTGCTGGTATTTGGGCAGGTGTTCACGCGTGTCCGGGCTATCCCCACGGGGGATCTAAGGTACCTAGACTTCATGGCTCCGGGCATCCTGGCTCAGAGCGTGCTGTTCATTGGTATCTTCAGCGGCATGTCGATCATATGGGAGAGGGACCTGGGCATCATCCACAAGTTCCTGGCCACACCCACCCCTAGGGCAGCGCTGGTGCTGGGCAGGGCGCTGGCCGCCAGCGTGCGGGGGCTCACACAGGCGTTGATCATCTTCCTGCTGGCGCTGTTGGTCGGCGTCCAGGTCAACTGGCACCCCTTGGCGCTGCTGGCTACGCTGGTAATAGTCGTGCTGGGGGCCCTGATCTTCTCCACATTCTCGCTGTTCGTGGCCTGCATGGTGCGCACTCGCGAGCGCTTCATGGGGCTGGGCCAGGTGCTCACGATGCCGCTGTTCTTCGCCAGCAACGCGATATACCCCATCGACATGATGCCCGCTTGGCTGAAGATCATATCCCGTCTCAACCCGCTCACCTATGAGGTGGATGCCCTGAGGGCTTTGATGGTGCAAGGCGGCGTCAGCCACTACGGAATAGGGTTGGATGTGGTCGTGATGGTGATCGCGGTAGTCGTGCTCGTGGCGCTCACCGCGTGGAGGTTCCCCACCTTGGCCCAGTAAGCTTGGAACAAAAATCGGTTTGTGCAAGTCTTCACATTCTGAGCAAAACAGGTTATATTGTGGACGCACTAACTGAAGGGGGGAGAGGATGCCTGAGGAAGCGCCTTCGCTGCTCGTCTTCGGCGCACATCCGGATGACTGTGACGCGACCGCTGGGGGGTTGGCTGCCCTGTACGCGCGCAGGGGCTGGCGGGTGAGGTTCGTCTCCCTGACCAACGGCGACGCGGGCCATCACCTGCAGGGTGGTGCCGTGTTGGCCCGCAGGAGGGCAGCTGAGGCGCGGGCGGCCGCGCGCGTCATAGGCATCGAATATCAGGTGTTGGATAACCACGACGGCGAGCTGCTGCCCACGTTGGATCGCCGACGCGAGGTGATCGGCATCATTCGGGATTTCAGGCCCAGCTTGATCCTTGTGCCCAGGCCCAACGACTATCATCCCGACCACCGCTATACCTCGATGCTCGTGCAGGATGCAGCCTACATGGTCACGGTGCCCAACGTGCGCGCCCTGGCTGACCACCTGAGGACCAACCCAGTCATCATGTACGTCAGCGACCGCTTCCAGAAGCCGTACCCCTTCTCTCCAGATGTGGTGATCGATATAGGCGAGGTGGTAGAGCAAAAGTTCCGTATGATCGCCTGCCACGAGTCGCAGTTCTTCGAGTGGCTGCCGTACAACGGAGGCTACCAGCAGGAGGTACCGGAGGACCCGAAGCAGCGCATCGATTGGCTGCGTCAGAAGATGGAGCCTAGATTGAGGGCCGATGCCGACCGCTTCCGAGACCTTCTGATCGCCCGCTACGGGCAGGACAGGGGCAGCCATGTACGCTACGCCGAGGCGTTCGAGACCTGTGAGTACGGCTCCGCTCTCACACCGGAGTTGCAGCGACAGCTCTTTCCTTTCTAATAGCTCATATCGAGACGACAAGGGGGTGGTACATGGATATCTGGGAGACTATGAAGAAGCTGGCTGAGGTGCAGCGTGGCTTCAGGCCCATAGAGGAGGAAGCAGACAAGCTAGTCAAGGGTGGCTGCCAGGAGGAGAACCTGTCCACGGCGCGCATGCTGATGCGGTCGGACCTGCACCAGACACGCATGTTCGCCACCCTCGTCCTCGGCTACATCGCGAGCACCTGTACGGAAGCCCTGAACACGCTCCGTTACGAGGTGAGCCTGGACCCCGACTGGCGCGTGCAGGAGATGCTCGCCAAGGCTTTCGCCAAGTACTGCCGAGACGTGGGCTACGAGAGAGCCCTCCCCGTGATAGAGGACTGGCTACACGACCAGAACCCCAACGTGCGGAGGGCGGCTGTGGAGGGGATGCGGCCGTGGATCCGCTCGAGCCGCCTACCCCAGCAGCCTCAGCGGGTTGTCAGGTTATTGGCACCGCTGCGCGCGGACGATAGTAAGCAGGTGCGCAGGTCGGTAGGCAACGCCCTACGTGATCTCAGCCGGAAGTTCCCCGACATCGTGCGCTCCGAGCTGGCCACATGGGACCTTACTGATGGGAGGGTGTTGCACACCTACACCCTGGCAAGCCGGCTCCTAGGGTCCCTGAGCACAGCTCATTAGCCCTACACAAGATATAACCCGCGAAAGGAGAAGTAGATTGGCACCAGTACGCATAGCCCTGGTAGGACTAGATCACTGGTATTCAGCCCTGCCATTGGCTCGCGCCATAGTGGACCACCCCGAGGCGGAGCTGGCAGGCATCTACCACTCAGACCTCCAGAAGGCTCGCAAGGTTGGCCAAGACCTGGGGATCGATCGAGTGACTGACCATCCGGAGGAGTTGATCAGCGATCCAGACATAACGGCGATCGCCAGCTTCCTCAGCGTCGACCGCAATCCCGACATCTGCGTTGCGGCCGCTAGGGAGAGCAAGCACATCTTGTCGATCAAGCCCCTCGCCCGCACGTTGGAGGAGGCCTCCCGCGTGGTGGATGCCGTGAGGGAGGCTGGCGTGGTGTTCCTGCCCGCTGAGTCCCGCCAACGCCTCTCAAGTCAGTACACCCGCCTAAGGTCCTGGGTTGATGAAGGGCGCTTGGGCCGCCTCCTCACTGCAAGCTTCAGCCTGTGGTCGTCCTTGCCCAGAAGCTGGCCAGACGATCCCGACCCAGGTTGGTTTGCGGATCCTAACCGAGCTCCGGGTGGTGGATGGATAGACCATGCTATCTACCATATAGACCTCCTGCGATGGCTGACGAGCTCAGAGGTAGCCAGAGTATATGGAGTAGCTCGCAACCTGCGCTACCCGGACCTGCCTCTGGAGGATTACGGGGTCGCGACAGTCGAGTTCGAGAGCGGGCTCGTCGCCACCATAGAGGACACCTGGCACGCGGCGCCTGGGGCTTTCCGCATGCAGTGGAGCCTGGTGGGCAGTGAGGGAGCGTTCACCTACGACTCCCTCAGCGGCCGCGTCGCGGTGGCGGGCAGCTTTCCTCCGTTCGAAGGTTGGGTACACTTCGCCCCTGGGCAGGCAGGCTCCGAGGGCATCGACCACTGGATCGCCGCCATGCGCGGGGAGCAGCCGGTGGCCACCGTCGAGGACGCGTACAACAACCTGGCGGCATGCGTAGCCTTCTACCGATCAGCGGCCTCGGGCGAGCAGGTCGTCCCACAGGTCGGCCGCCAGTAGCTACTCGTAGAGAGGGGTATGCCAGGAGGCCTCCTGGCATACCCCTCACACGTCCCGCTCTGGTCGAAGAGGGTCGACCTGTACGACCTCGGGTGCCACACTGCCCTATGTTCGCCCTGCCTGACGGGGAACAGCTTGGCCATGCGCCCGTCGTTCTACGATGGCTCCAGATCTTCACCAGGATAAGTGTGAATCACGCCCGTGATGTCCTTTCTTGTGCGGCCAGGCTCCTTGGGGCTCATAGCGTTATCTATCGGTAGAATCTAGGCGCGACGGGACAGGGAGCACGCCCGCTGTCGAGCCTTCCTCGCTCTTGATGAGAGCTCCCCTTGCTCGTAGCCACGGGCATCTAGGAGACACTCGAGCTACTAGCAGCACCTAGAAGTCTTCCTAGTCCCTACATGGGTAGAGAGCTTACCACTACGCCAATAATCTAGCGACGTCATTTCTTCCCATATCCGACATCCCTGCCGTAAATTCATGTGTAAGGATTATGCACAAGTATAGATACAGCTACAAGATAGTTGGATTCTGACGCCGCTGGGTATATCATCTCTAAAAGGGTCTGACTTTGGCTATGGGCTATGGGAGAGACATTGTGGACGCAAGACGCTGGAGCCTACTGACGCTATTAGTGGTAGGAGCCTTCTTGGCGTTCTTCGAGCTCAGCAAGCAGGTGACGGCCGTGGAGAAGCTGTGCCCATTTGGGGAGGATCCCTTTGATGCCACGAGCTCCTTCGGGCTGCAGCTAGGGATGCTATGCTCGTCCATAGCTCTCATCCGTGCCTTTCGGGCAGGCGGGAGCGACCGGCTTACTCTCCGAGCCTGTGTTGTCGCACTGCTCTCCGTTGGCACGAGCAGCTTGGCCGACCTGCTGGGGTTATTACGCTACCCAGGAGCCTGGGCAAGGGATATCAGGGGGTGGACTCTGGCCGCGTGCGTGTTGGTGCTGGCGACCCTAGCCCTCGGCCTGTGGTGGCAGCTCACTCGCCAGTACATCCGCTTCAGCTACATGATGGGCGGCATGGGCTTCCCGGCGGGACCGTTGGCCTGGGGGCTGGCTACCCTGGGACTGTTGGGGATGCTCGCCTACCCTCCCAGGTGGAACGCCAACCTCGTCGGCGAGCTGTTCTCCGTGGTACTAGGGATGAGCTTCCTGTTTGGGCTAGTGGCTTTGCTGGCCTTCGCCCGACCGCTACCGGTATCGGGGGCGCCGACCGACCTGTTGGACGACCTCTCGGCGCTGCTGCCACCGCTCCGATGCTGGGAGAGGCACCTACGACGCGGCGTATGGTCCCTAGTGGGACTCCTGGGCTTGATCGGGGGTGGCCTGCTCGTGGTCATCGAGGCCATGAGCGAGGGCTTCATAGCCACAGCAAGCCTGCCTGAGGTAGCAGCGCTGTACATAGGCTTCGAGCTCATGGGCGCGATGGTGGGCTTCCTGCTACTAGGAGATTACCTCTATCTGGTGGACCGAGCGCGGCAGCTGACCTAGCATACCCAGTCCCAACACCGGCAGCTCGTGATGACCTTAGTATGAATCAAGCTGGGAGAAGGGTACCGTGAAGAGCATCAGTCGCCCCTCAAACCTAGCATCTATCCCCATTGGACGGTAACCCCCATATAGGTTATACTCAGCGAAGGTGTCGTGCGGCACCCGGAGGAGATAGTGCGTGCTGTCGGCATCGTCCTAGGATAGGAGGCGCACCCATGGTCAGTGGGCTAGCACGCTGGGCTGGTTATGCTGGGTCTCTCCTCATGGGCTGTCTTGCGGCGTTCTTCCTCGTGCTGAACTTCTTGTTCTCCGATATATTCAGCATCACAGAGCGCTTACAGACATTCGTGGCGGTAGCGGTGGTATATGTGTTACTGGGCATGGCGTTCGGTTTCATACTGGCTTCTCGGCGCGTACTGCCGTGGATCATCGCACCGGCAGTGATAACCTGCCTGCCATTCCTGATAGCGGGCATGCTGGGCCCCGCTCCCTTAGTGGAGGTATCCATCCCGCTAGCGTACCTACTAATCGTGCTAGTCTCCAGCTACCTCGGGGTATACATAGGACTCGTGGCCGCCCGCAGAGTGGGTCGGATCCCACCGCCAAGATAGTGGTCATGCCCTCCACAGATTGAGCGCTCCCGTAATACCAAATGGCAAGGTTATTGCGATAAATCTCTTGTGACGAAGTTATGGGTGTGAGCCCGCACAGGAGGAGACTCAAGATGGCAGACAAGCAGGCAATGATCAGCATGGTAAGAGAGGACATGGAGGTCTACTGCTCGGATGGAGAGAAGGTGGGCAAGGTCGGAGAAGTCAACATAGGCACACAGACATCCGCTGGCCAGGTCGATACCGAGGAGCGAAGCTTCTTCCAGGTCAAGCGGGGGATCTTCGGGTTGGGAGATGACCTATACGTCCCCGCCGAGCAGATCCAGGAAGTGGCCGACGATCGGGTGATGCTGGCTTGCACGCAGGACGAGCTCTCACAGGTAGCCTGGCCGGACAGGCCCCTCTCCAGCGAAGAGGCAGGCACAGACCTAAAGGGCCCAGCGCCAGGCATAGCGGCCTATGGGTTGCGCAACAAGACGCAGGGCCCCGGCTCGGGCGCTACGGGGCTGTGACCTTACCCAGGTGGGGAACTAGATGGAGCTATGAGGGAGCTATCTCCCTCATAGCTCCACTTTTTAGCTATCGTCCTCGCAGCTTACACAGTTGCTAGAACCAAGCCGCATCGTAAGGGTTTAACCCTAGCCAGAGGGCTCAGTGTTATCTGCTGGGGGCTCAGTATCGATCGCCCCGAACCCGGCGTCGCCGTAGCCACCGGTGACACCAGGATCCGTGTCAGCACCCAAGCCACCAGTCTCTACCCTACTATGTGGTTGCCCCTTGAGCTGCGCGGTTAGCCTGTCCAGCACACTCCTGACTGCCTCCTGGCTTATACCCAGGTCGCTGGCTATCTCCCAAGGGTTAGCCCCCAGAGCTGCCATGTGGGCTATCTGTCGCTCCATAGCCGGCAGGGCACGGACCAGGTCCTGCCTCTCGGACAAAAGCTTGCCAACCTCCGTATATCGATCCGCCATCGCGCTCCTCCCCTCTCTGCTCTGTCGACCTTGCCTTGTTGTGCAAGAGCCGTGCCACAAGGCAGCCCCTCAGGGCAAGATCGGTATCCCCAGCAGCTGCGAGGCCCTGGCGGAGCGCTCGCGATCTATTGGGATGGCATAGATGCCGTTGGGTGTATCCACGATCCAGAGCACCTCACGAAATCCGGCGCGCTCGATTCCGCTGCGCGAGGAGTCGTTGCCTGGCCCATGCCCTATCCAGAAAGCATCGGCGATCGGCAACAGATCGCGGATGATCGCCTGCAGGAGATGTGGGTATACCCTCCTCCCACGGTACTGGGGTGCTGTCCAGAAATCCCATAGGTAATACTCCCGGGGTACAAGCACCAGGTGCGACCCAAGCTCACCAATCTCAGCCTCCCGTGTAGCTACCCACCCGTAGGCAGCTGGATCATCATCTATTGTAGCCATATACGGGATATGACCTTGGCTAATGCGTAACTGCCAGCGAGCAGGGTTGAGATCGAAGATACGAGGTGGAGTGGGAATATCATCTAGGCGATGCACTCGCAAGCCCTGCACCTGTGGGAGCCCAGGGAGTTCATCTCCCCGCCACCAGGCGTATAAGCTACCTAGGTCTCTCTGATGATCAGCCAACAGCCTGCAACCTCCTGCGCACCATCGGCACAACCTCTTCTGCAAACAGCCTGATCTGCTCCTGAGTGCTGCCAGCAACCGGCCAGTAGATGAAGGTGTCCATACCAAGATCGGTGTAGTATCGCACCAGGATCTCTGTCCATTCCTCGGCCTCGCCGGATATAAGCCCGGGCTTGAGTCGGAGATTGGGGCTGGTAGGTGTGCGGATGTAACCCATCACGTTGTAACCTCTACGTATCTGCGTAGGCGATCTACCAGCGTCCTCCGCAGCGCGATCTATCCGTGCCTGCATGTCAGGTAGATCCTCAGGCTGCACGTAGGTATTAGAGACGATCCAACCGTCAGCCAGCCTGCCAGTCAGAGCGAGCATGCGCCTACCACGCACGCCGGTCCAGATACGTATCTTGCCCGATGGGGCAGGACCAGGCCTCGCGCCCAGCAGGCGGAACTGCTTGCCCTCGAACGTGATGGGGGTCTTGCCGTCGCCCTGCTGCCAAAGTAGATGGCAGATCTCTATGGCCTCCTCCAAAGCCTCAACTGCCTCCGAAGGAGTCCTGAACTCCCCTCCGTACGCTAGTATCTCATCAGGCGAGGAGCCAGCTCCCAGCCCCAGCTCCAACCTTCCACCGGTGAGGGCGTCGAGGGTCGCAGCCGCCTTGGCCAACATAGCGGGTGGGCGCAGGGATATATTGGCGACGTTGGTAAGGAAGCGCACGCGCTGGGTGCGCACGGCGAGAGCCGTCATAAAAGTCCAAGTGTCAAAGAAATTCGGGTTAGCAGGATGATCCTGCAATCCAATGAGGTCTATGGCCATGGAGTCGGCATAAGTCGCCAGATCCAGAGCCGCATCCAGCATGCGCGGGGAGGGATCAATATTGATCCCAAACATAGCCCTGTTGGTGGTATGATGCATGGGCTCTCTCCTTGAGTATACTACCTAATATATTAGAAAAGTATATGACCTGTGCAAGATTGTAAAAGGGTTTCCAAGGAGAGAAAGATGCTCACCGTGGAGTTGGTGCCCTCAACGGCCTGGAGAAAGAATCTGAGATCGATGCTCTCTTCAAGTCAGTGGGACAGCATCAGGCGGGCAGCCTACGTACGAGCGGGCCGTCGCTGCACGGCGTGTGGCCGTCCCGGGCGCCTGGAGGCCCATGAGGTTTGGGAGTATGACGACGACGCTCACATCCAACGCTTGGTGGACGTTGTGGCGCTGTGCCACGACTGTCACATGGTCAAGCACCTGGGATACGCCTCCACTCAGGGTAAGGCGAGTAGAGCTATTGCACACCTGGCAAGGGTTAATGGCTGGTCGCTGGAGGACGCCAAACTTTACCTGGAAGCCCAGTTCGAACTGTGGGCTAGACGCAGCCGACACCAATGGCAGCTGGATCTCTCCTGGCTAGAGGGTCAAGGCATAGAGATCCCAAGCAAAGGTCTCTGACGGGGACAACCCTAAGCTGCCCCCAACACATCTTATCTACACAGGCCCAGAGTTGGGCCACACCACTCCCCCAGATATAACGTGCCACCGACCCGTTCATACAGCTGATCTGCAAGCACCTAACCTTTTGGGTAGGGAAGAACTTAAAGAGTTCACCCTTTTGGTCGAGTCAACATCACCCTGTAGGTCGTGGTTACAGTAAGCGCTCGAGTCTATCCTTGTATTGAAGTTGAGGGGAGAGGTGATATGAATATGAGACACATCGCAAGTTGGTACCTTAGCAAGATAGTTGTACTGCTAGCAACTTTATCGTTGGTGACGGCAGCCTGCACCGCTTCTTACGGGGCACAGGTGACCGAGGTGACCGGAGTCAACGAGCAGACTCCCGAGCGCTACCTACAGGCGCTGAACACCCCGGAGGCCAGCCCACAGCCAAGCCCTAGCAACGTGACCCTAAGCGGACAGACAAGTGGAGGACGATCGCAGGCCAGCAAAGTCCAGAATCAAGAGGAGATCACGGTGACCGCCAAAGAGTTCCAGCTACAGCCTTCCAGCATAGAAATGCCGGCTGGCAAAGCTGTGAGGCTTACATTTAGGAACGAGGGCGCTGTTGAGCACGACTTCGAGGTGCAAGGGGTAAAAGCAGACAGCGTCAAGATCATCCGGCAGTCAACCAACCTCTCGGCGGCCATGAGCGCGAGCCTACGGCAGAAGGTATCAGAAGGTGCGATCTACGCCGCCGCGGCGCCGGGACAAGAGACCACTATCGAGTTCACCATCGACAGCGAGGGCAAGTACCAGGCGGCATGCATGGTGCCCGGACATAAGGAAGCAGGCATGACCGCCGAGTTTGCAGTGGTTAGCGATGGCAAGCAGGAGTCGGACCATAGCTCGCATCAAGCCTCCAGCAGCGCCATGCCGCACGTATCCCATGCTGCGGTTGTCAGAGCTGGCGAGTACGGCCTGCAGGAGCTCCAGCCACGGGTAGTCAAAGGAGTGAAAGTATTCAACCTCACGGCCAAACACGTGAAGTGGGAAGTGCTGCCAGGCGAGTTCATCGATGCATACGCCTACAATGGGATGGTCCCCGGTCCACTCATCAGGGTCAAAGAGGGCGATAAGGTGAGGATCAACTTCAAGAACGAGCTACCCGAGCCCACGACCATACACTTCCACGGGAACACGCTACCCAACTCCATGGACGGTGTGCCGGACGTAACTCAGCCGGTGGTCAAACCCGGCCAGAGCTTTACCTACGAGTTCAAGGCTGAGCCCGCTGGCACGTTCATCTACCACACGCACCACAACTCGGCCGTTCAGGAGCCCAAGGGACTGTACGGGGTGCTGATCATAGAGCCTAGACACGAGAAAAAGCTCTACGACCAAGAAGTCATCCAGGTACTGAGCGAGGCAGAGGGCTACTACCTGATCAACGGCAAGGCTTTCCCAGCCACCACGCCCATCGAGGCCAAGAAGGGCGATAGGGTGCTGGTGCGATTGATCAACATGGGGCAGATGGTGCACCCGATGCACATGCACGGCAATCCGTTTGAGATAGTGGGTACAGACGGGCACACCGTCCCACCGGCAGCCAGGCTCACCAAGGATGTCGTGACGATCGGTCCGGGCGAACGCTACGACCTACTGGTGAAGATGAACAACCCTGGCAAGTGGATGTTCCACTGCCACATCCTCAGCCATGTACAGAACCATGGTCAAGAGCCAGGAGGGATGATCACGCTGGTCAACGTCTCGAAGTAACTCACCACCCCTTCTTCTCCCACTTGGGTGCCGGGATTAACCCGGCACCCAAGTCATTTGAGGAACTATGGTTCCACAGATATAAACATTAGGCCAATTTGGAACAAATTGACAATTTTATGCCTTCCGAGGGTAGCTTTGCTTTGCTATCATGGACTGCACACATTCCAAGGGGGTTGGGGAGTTGTCAGTGATAGCACAAGAGAGGCAGGTACAATCGGGAGGCATCCAGCGAAGAGTGTTGGGGCTAGCGTGGCCGGTGATAGGGGAGAATCTGCTGGAAACGCTGCTGGGGGTAGTCGATACCTTCTTAGTAGCGGGGCTGGGGGCTGCAGCTATAGCCGGAGTGGGCACCGCGTTGCAGGTGATGTTCTTCTTGATATCTGCCCTGTCAGCGCTGTCTGTAGGAGCCTCGGTGCTGGTGGCCCAAAGCTATGGGGCAGGGGAGCTCAGCCGTGGGAGCGATCTGGCCAGGCAATCCATCATCTGGAGCTTCCTGTTGTCGATCCCGCTGGCAGCCATTGGCTTGCTCTTCTCACAGCATATAGTGGCCCTGTTCGGTGTCGAGCCCGAAGTAGCCCACATAGCCACAGCTTACCTACACGTGTCGCTGGCTACCGTTGTCGTGCTGATAGCGCTGTTCATAGGCGGAGGGGTGCTCAGGGGAGTGGGGGACTCACGCACCCCGATGATAGTCACAAGCATCGCCAACGTAATCAACGTCTTTCTGGCCTATGGGCTCATCTACGGTCACTTCGGAATGCCTCGATTGGGGGCCGTGGGCAGCGCTTGGGGCACTTTTATCGCTAGGGCTATAGCCCTGCTACTGCTGCTGTGGGTCCTATGGAGGGGACGCAACGGCATCAGCTTCCGAGAGGGCACAGGTTGGTTGCCCAACCTCAAGGTGGCCCTGGACGTCCTAAGGATAGGCATACCAGCAGCCCTGGAGCAAGTCATGATTTCAGCAGGCTTCTTCGTGCTGTCGGTGATCGTGGCCCACCTAGGCACAGATGTCCTGGCAGCATATAGGATCACCTTCACTGCACTGTCCTTCTCTTTCCTGCCAGGCATAGGCTTCGCTATTGCAGCCACAACCCTTGTGGGGCAAAGCGTTGGGGCAAGGCGGCCCAGGGAGGGAGAGATCTCCGCAAGAGTGGCTACCCTCTGGGCGATGGCCTGGATGGGCTCCATAGGGGCCCTGATATTCCTGGGAGCCGAGCCCTTCATGGAGCTGTTCTCTAGGGATCCAGACGTGGTGGAGATAGGCGCCAGCGCCCTGAGGTTGGTAGCTCTGGCACAGCCTTTCTGGGCGATAGAGTTCGTCCAGGCAGGCGCGATAAGAGGTACAGGCGACACCTGGTATCCCATGGTGGTCAATACGCTGGGGATATGGGGTACTGTGGCCATATCCTGGGCGTTGGTGCACTTTACCGAGCTCAGCCTGGTGGGCGTGTGGCTCTCCTTCATGGTGCTCTCACCGGCGATAGGCGGCACCCTGTGGTGGTACTTCAGGCGCAGGATGCGAGTGGCTGCTGCTCTACGCTGAGATCTGTTGGCGGGGCGGCTGTGTTGGCCTCATCCCTAGCATGCCGCCGGTCCTCCCGTGACTATTGGCCACTATCTCAGCCATGATCGCCAGCGCGACCTCTTCAGGCGTCCTGCCTCCAAGATCCAAGCCGATGGGGCCATGGATGCGCGCCAACTCCTCATCCCCAAACCCTAGGGCACGCAAGCGCTCTAACCGCTCCCCGCTTGTCTTGCGCGAGCCTATAGCCCCTATGTATCCCGCCCGCGACCTGAGCGCAGCCGAGAGCGCTGGCTCATCGAACTTCGGGTCATGAGTCAGCACCACCACCGCAGTGGCCTCGTCGGGCGCCAGCTCAGCTAGCGCTTCATCCGGCCACTTAACCATCAGCTCATCGGCATCAGGAAACCGCTCGCGAGTGGCAAAAGCCGACCTAGCATCCACGACAGTAGTGTGGTACCCCAACACCTTAGCAAGCGACACCAAGGGTACCGCTGTGTGCACCGCCCCTATCACCACTAGCCTGGGGGGAGGGAAATAAGGCTGAGCGAACACGTGCACGCCCGCGACTTCAAAGGCAGCTGGCTCACGGGCTTCGACCACACGCCCTGCTGCCGAGATCGCGATCGGACCCAGCGCCTCATCGGTTGCCACGACCTGCCCATCTCGCACCACCGCCATCTGCCCGGCAAGGCTCCCCTCTAAGGGCAACACGAGCACTGTAGTGCGGCCCTCTATCAAACCCTGCCTTATATTAATGAATACAGGCTCTTGGGTCAGAGGCAACACCCAGACTTTGATCTGGCCACCACAAGCTAGCCCCACGTTCCAGGCAAGCTCGTCGGCTACTCCGAACTCTAGCATCTGCGGCCTGCCCGTGCGGATCACATCCAAAGAGGCCTCCACTACTGCTCCCTCTACGCAGCCACCGCTCACGGAGCCTACGAACTCCCCACTAGGGTTAACCGCCATGTGCGAGCCCACGGGGCGGGGTGTAGAGCCCCAGGTGCTGATCACCGTAGAGAGGGCCACGACAGGATAGCGCTGCATCCAGTCATCGATTGTAGATATTATGTCACGCATCTTCGGTACTCCCTGAGTGGATTATAGCACCATACGCAAGCAGATATCGTTTGGGCGCAACTCTTGCTGAGCTCTTGACTAGCTGCGTATTAGTGTTATCCTATCCCCTACCAGGGGCAATATAAGTGGAGGTAAGGGAATGAAGCTTGAAGGGAGCTACACCATGGACGCACCCCGCGATGTAGTGTTCCAGACACTGCAGGACCCAGAAGCGCTCAGGGGCTGCCTGCCAGGAGTAGAACGCTTTGATGAGGTAGGCGAGGGACGATACGAGGCTCAGGGCAAGGCCGGAGTCGCGGGCATCAGGGGAGCCTACACAGGTACAGTCACCATGACGGATCAAAAGCCACCGGAGTCCTATCAGCTGAGCGCCGAGGGCAGCTTCTCCGGCGGCAGGGTCACCGGCACCGCCACCATCACTCTGGTCGACCAGGGTGGCAAGACCCTCATCAACTACAGCGGTGAGGCCCAGCTCAGTGGGCCACTGGCAAGCGTAGGGCAGCGGCTGCTGACTCCAGCCGCCAAGATGATGGCCAGGCAGTTCTTTAAGTGCATGGAGGAGAGGGTGAAGAGCAAGCAGACAGCACCTTCCAGCTAGGCAGGCCGCTCACCTGCAAGATATCACCAACGCTAGGATAGGAGGAGTTCTATGGCTACACATCCCGTGTCCATCACAGTCAATGGCAGGAAGTACCAGAGCGAGGTCGACGATCGACTACTACTTGTCCACTATCTGAGAGACCATCTAGGTCTCACGGGCACCCACATAGGCTGCGACACCAGCCAGTGCGGCGCCTGCACCATCGTCATGAACGGTCAAGCCGTCAAGTCGTGCACGGTGTTCGCTGTGCAGGCCGACGGTGCCGAGATCACCACCATCGAAGGGTTATCGTCCAACGGTCAGCTGCACCCCATCCAAGAAGGCTTCTGGGAAGAGCATGGCCTACAGTGCGGATTTTGTACCCCAGGCATGATCATGAGCGCTTACGACCTGCTCCAGCACAACCCCGACCCATCCGAGATGGAGATCCGGGAAGCGCTGGAGGGTAACCTCTGCAGGTGCACGGGCTATCAGAACATAGTCAAGGCCATACGGTACGCCGCCCGCAAGATGCGCGGCGAGACCCTGCCAGAAGAGAAGTACGTGCCCGAGGACCAACACAGGCCGGCAGCCGTCGAGGGTCCTGAGGCCGTGCCCACATCATAAAGGAGGTCGAGCGATGGCAACTTACGTAGGGACTCCAGTCAAGCGGGTGGAAGATCCTAAGTTCATCACTGGCAAGGGCAGCTATCTGGACGACATCAAGCTCCCCGGGATGACCTACGCCGCCATACTGCACAGCCCACATGCCCACGCACGCATCAAGAGCATAGATACTTCCAAGGCCGAGGCTATGCCAGGCGTTCTGGCGGTGTTCACAGGCAGGGACATGGCCGATGTCAACGCCCTTCCATGTGCCTGGCAGGCAGGCGGCGTGCAGAACAACGTTGCAACACCGAGGCCACTCGAGGTGGACGAGGTCCACTACGTAGGCGACGCTGTGGCGGTGGTGATCGCCGAGGACCGCTACACCGCAGAGGACGCCCTCGGCCTTATAGAGGTGGAGTACGAGCCGCTACCGGCGGTGGTGGACCCAGAGGAAGCTACGAAAGAGGGGGCCCCGCAGCTACACGCACAGGCACCCAACAACATCTGCATGTACTGGACGGCTGGGAACAGAGACGCCACCGAGGCAGCGCTCTCCCAGGCCGAGGTGAGGGTGCAACAGAAGCTCATTAACCAGCGTCTTATCCCCACCGCTATGGAGACTCGCGGCGCGATCGGCAGTTACAACCCCGCGACCGGCGAGTACACCCTGTGGCTTACCTCGCAGGCACCACATGTCATGAAGCTGCTGCTGGCGGCGTTCGTGCTCAACGTCCCCGAGAACAAGATCAGGGTGATAGCGCCGGACGTCGGCGGGGGCTTCGGGTCCAAGATCTTCTGCTACTCAGATATGGCGATCGTCGCCTGGGCATCCAAGCAGGTGGGACGCCCCGTCAAGTATGTCGAGGACAGGCGCGAGAACTACATGTGGACCACCCACGGGCGCGACCACGTCACCTACGCCGAGATAGCGGGCACCCGCGACGGCAAGATCACGGCGCTCAAGGTCAAGACCTACGCCAACCTGGGCGCCTACCTATCTACCGCGGCTCCTGGGATCCCCACCACTCTCTACGGACGCATGATCACGGGCGTCTACAAGATTCCCAACGCCTTCGTCGAGGTGTACGGCGTGTACACCAATACCGCGATGGTCGATGCCTACAGGGGCGCAGGTAGACCCGAGGCCACCTACCTCATCGAGCGGATGATAGATCTCTTCGCTCGGGAGATAGGCATGGACCCGGCGGAGGTGCGGCGCCTCAACTTCGTGCCCCCGGATGAGTTCCCCTATCGCAACCCCGTAGGCATGCTGCCGTACGACTCCGGGGAATACGAGAAGGCGTTGAACAAGGCACTGGAGGTCTCCGGCTATTGGGAGTTCCGTCAGCAGCAAGAAGAGGCCCGTAAGCAAGGCAGGTACCTTGGCATAGGACTATCCAGCTACGTAGAGGTGTGCGGCCTCGCGCCCTCCGCATGGATCGGCCTCAATGGTGAGGGCTGGGGAGCTGCGCTGTGGGAGAGCGCCAACGTCAAGGTCCATCTGACGGGCAAGGTGGTGGTCACTACTGGGACCTTACCTCACGGCCAGGGCCACGACACGACTTTCGCCCAGATAGTGGCCGATGAGCTGGGGGTACCTCTGGAGGACGTGATAGTCGAGCACGGAGACACCCAGGGCACACCCTTCGGGTACGGCACCTACGGCAGCCGTAGCCTGGCGGTCGGAGGAGTGGCGATCTACAAGGCCGTGGAGAAGATCAAACAGAAGGCCAAGAAGATCGCCGCCCACATGCTGGAGGCTGCCGAGGAGGACATAGTCTTCCAGGACGGCAAGTTCATGGTCCGTGGAGCCCCGGAGAGCGGCAAGACCATCCAGGAGATAGCCTTGGCCGCCCACCTAGGCTACAGCCTACCCGAGGGCATGGAGCCATATCTGGATGAGACCACCTACTTCGACCCACCCAACTGCACGTTCCCCTTCGGCACGCACGTGTGCATGGTGGAGGTCATGCCAGATACCGGCGAGGTCAAGCTGCTGGGATACGTGGCGGTGGACGATGTAGGTAACGTCATCAACCCGATGATCGTCGATGGGCAACTACACGGCGGCATAGTCCAGGGCATGGCGCAGGCGCTCTGGGAGCACGGCGTGTACGACGAGAACGGCCAGCTGGTGACCGGTACACTGATGGACTACGCCATCCCCAAGGCCAGCATGGTGCCGGACTTCAAGCTCGAGCGCACCGTGACTACCACGCCCGTCAACCCGCTGTGCGTCAAGGGAGCTGGCGAGGCGGGTACGATCGCCGCGACCCCCGCGGTGGTCAACGCCGTGATGGACGCGCTCGCCCCCTTCGGCATACGCCACATCGATATGCCCCTCACGCCCGAGAGGATCTGGAGATCGATCCACTCACAGGAAAACAGGAGTTAGGAGGAGAAGATGATACCCGCCGAGTTCGACTACTATGCGCCGCAGACCATAGATGAAGCTGTTGGTATCCTTGGTGAACATGCCGAGGAGGGCAAGGTGCTCGCTGGCGGCCACAGCCTCATCCCCCTGATGAAGCTGCGGCTAGCCACTCCCTCCGTACTCGTGGATATCGGTCGCATCCCCGAGCTGCGAGGTATCAGCCGTTCCAACGGCACCGTGACCATCGGGGCGACCACCACCCACCGGATGATAGAGTTCAGCGAGGAGCTATCCCAAGCCCTGCCCATCATGACGCAAGCCGCCAAGGTCATCGGCGATCCGATGGTGCGCAATCGTGGCACTTTCGGAGGATCCCTGGCCCACGCAGACCCCGCGGGTGATTGGCCAGCGGTGGCTCTGGCCCTCGGGGCCACCATGCACGCCAGGGGCCCCGAAGGCGAACGCGCTATCCCCGCAGAGGAGTTCTTCGTCGACCTGCTCACCACGGCGTTGGAGCCAGGGGAGATACTGACACACGTAGACCTTCCAGTGCCCTCAGGCAGGGTTGGGATGTCCTACCAGAAGTTCAGGCACCCAGCCTCGGGCTATGCCGTGGTCGGCGTGGCGGCGGTGGTCACCCTGGACGACTCGGGCAAGTGCGCCGACTGTCGAGTGGGCATCACAGGTGCTGGGCCCTTCGCACAGCGGGCCACCGAGGTCGAGAACGCCCTCAAGGGCCAGCAGCTGGACGAGGGTACCGTACAGGGAGCATCAGAACTGGCAGGCAGTAACATGGAGTTCCTAGGGGACATCTTTGCCTCGGAGGAGTACCGGGCCCAACTCGTGAAGGTCTACACCCGGCGAGCGATAATGGACGCCCTCGCCAGACTGCCCTAATCCTCATCGGGTTGCCGGGTAGCACTACCCGGCAACCCACAACACTCACCAAGGAGGCACATATTGCAACCAGATGACAACGAAAACCGAGAACGCCCAGAGCGTGAGGCTCCCCCCATCGCGGGGACAGTACAAGGCGAGCACGTGGAGATCAAAGGGGGAGGGGCGGCGGCGATCATATCACAAGGCGATATGTCCATTCATGGGGGAGGCGGCGGCCTCTTGATCTCCGGCGGCAACACCGAGATCGCAGGCGGAGGAGCCGCCGTGATCATCTCGGGAGGAGAAACGGAGATAGAGCAGGGAGGCAGTGCCCTCGTGATAGCCTCAGAGGCAGAGGTGGAGCAAGGGTTTGTGGGCATAATCATCTCGGGCGAGACCAAGCTGGAAGAGGGCTCGCGAGTGCTGCTGGACACTCCCAGGGCGTTGGCCCTAGGAGCCGCCCTGGGCGTTACGTTCGCCCTTCTTAGCTGGCTTCTGCGCAGGCGATAGCCTAGTAGTCGCCAACTTGGTGCAGCCTCCAGAGGGTCCGAACTAGTATCCCAAAGCCACAACACTTTCAGTAAACCTTATATCCCCCACCCACATTGGGCAAGGTCTCAATTACTGCCCAGCGAATACAAACTAACACCAAGATAAGTATTGACAATACATATTTATATCATTTATCGTTATAATGTAGTTACCTACCCGCGCAACCTGCAAGGAGAAAGGAGATTAGCATGATTAGTCAACTGCGCCTTACGGGTGTGGTCCTCTTGACTCTGGCAAGCTCGATGCTCGCCGGATCTGCCCACGCGGAGGGCAGGTGGACATCATGGATAGGAGGAGCCAGGGTGGGTTTTGAGTCGCGCTCCTGGCACGATAACAACTCAGATAACGTCAACACGAAGATCACATTCAGTACATGCCGAGACTCAACCCCCTTCACTGACCCCAACGACTGGGCAGATGTCAGGCTCTACCGTGAGATACGTTTCAGACCGGACGCCATAGTTGGCACCAAGAGGCTGTACTGCTGGAACTCGGCCTCGGGCTTCTACGGGGACGTCGAGGAGGGGGACTACCACTTCACCATCACGGACTACAGCGGGCCGAACGAGGACTGGAACACCCTGGACGTGAGGGCTGTAGAGGTCGTCTACTAGCAACTAGGAAACGCTCATGGTAGCATACAAGGCAAGGAAGACTTGCTAGGAGCTGCGATGTCCCTTCGCTTTGAGAGCTTGACCTACGGATATTCTCGGAAGAAGAGGGTGTTCGAGGACTTCTCCTGGGAGGTCCAGCGGGGCCGCACGGTATTGCTTGGGCCTAACGGAGCAGGCAAATCTACGCTGATAGGGCTCGGCGCCAACGCACTCACACCGAAGGCCGGCAGAGTGAGTCTAGGAGAACTCGACCCCCGACACATTCGCCATCGTGCCCGCTACAGGAGGTTGGTGGGCTGGATGCCCCAGCAGATCAGGGCCGTGCCGGGGCTGACGGCGCGCGAGCAGGTAGCTTACGCAGGCTGGCTCAAGGGACTCTCCAGGACCGAGGCGTGGCAGAGGGCGGGGGAGGCGCTGGAGATGGTGGACCTGACGGCGCTGGGCGACTCCAAGGCCAGCACTCTCTCGGGAGGGCAGCTGCGCAGGGTGGGGCTGGCACAGGTGCTGGTGCACTCCCCCCAGGTGTTGCTGCTGGACGAGCCCAGCGTTGGCCTCGATCCCGCACAGAGGGCCAGGTTCCGCGACATCCTGACGAGGCTGCCTGGAGAGCTGGCGGTGTTGGTCTCCACGCACCAGGTGGACGATCTGTCAGAGGTGTACGATCGGGTGGCGGTCATCACCGAGGGCAGGATAGTGTTCGAGGGCCCGGTCGGGGACTTCATGTCGCTGGCGCCCGACGGTCCCCGGAGGGCGGAGGTAGCTTACGCCGTGCTGCTGGGCGGAGAGCACTGATGCGCTGGCGAACGGTTCTGAGGGTCAGCCCCGCCAGCTGGCTGCTGCTCCCGATGGTCGCGGCCGCCTGGGCTTACGCCAGAACGATCGTGGCCGAAGGGGTGTCGGCCGATCCCTATCCGCTGGCCTGGACGGCTGCTGGAGAAGGCGTGTTGGTCTGGGTGGCTTCAGCGTGCGCGGGCCTGTGCGCCTGGGAGGGCGGTCGGCTGCGCAGAGCCCGGTGGTGGGACAAGCCACATGCGCGCTCCAAGCTTACGATAGCTGCCTGGAGCTGCGCGCTGCCCTGGACGGTCGGCATGTGCGCTATGCTGTTGGCCACGGGCTACCTATTGCTGCAGAGAGGGGTGCACGTGCCGGACTGGCGGGTGCTGGGCCTGATAGCCATACAGATTACCTGCTACTCGTTGCTGGGCTTCGCGCTGGGCGTGTGGCTGCCGTTGGTCCTAAGCGTGCCGCTCTCCATGCTCCTGGTGTGGACCTGGCTGGCGCTGCCCGTGGGCATGGAACCCGTATGGCTGCGACACCTCAACGGCAGCGGCCTGTTCCTCTGCTGCAGCGCGGAATGGGACCTGGCCCCCAAGGCCGTGCTGGCCATGGTCCTGGTCACTCTGGGAGTGGGCGCCTCAGCGATGGTGCTCATGACCATCGCCCGTTGGAGGTGGCTCGCGGTGGTCCCCCTGGCGATCGCGTTGGCGTTAGCCGTGCCCCTGGTGCGCGGCTTTGGATATGTGCCGGTCGTGGCACGGGATCCATCGCTGCTGAGGTGCGCCGGATCGCAACCCAGGGTATGCGTGTGGCCCGAGCACGCGGGCATGCTCCCCAGGATACTGAGCATGCTGGCCCAAGCTAGGGAAGCGTGGGCGTCCCAGGGAGTGAACCTGCCTGACACCCTGACTGAGGGGCAGGCCAAAGGACCTGGCGAGGCGGAGTTTGACACCAACGTCAAGACCGACGACGTCAGCCTCAAGCTGTCGCTGGCCTCGGCCGTGGTGGGAGCCGATCCGAACTGCGAGAGCGAAGAAGCCTTCGATGCCGGCATGCGGGCCACCTTCTGGCTGGGAGTGAAGGCGGGGATACCGATCTCGGAGATCGCCAAGCGTTACCAGGACCCAAGCACGTTCTCCGAGATCAGGCAGGTATCGAGATGGAGCCCCCAAGAGCAGGCGTCCTGGCTCAGGGAGCAACTGGCGGCCGCCCGCAGCTGTGGTCCTACCCAGGTGAGGGTCAGGTGAGCCTCTGGCTGAAGACCAGACGAGCGCCCCTCAGCATCGCCCTCGTGCTGCTGCTGTCGCTCGCGGTCCCGCCGCTGTCAGGCTTGTACCTGCCCATACCCAATCTATTCGGGGGTGCAGCAGACGTGCCGGTGGTGCTCATCCTCCCAGTAGGGGTGGCCATCACCACGTGTTGGAGCCTGGCCGGAGGATATACGCTGCTTGAGATGGTGTCGAGCCGTCCGGTGTGGTCGCTCGACACGCTGTGGGCGGTGTCGTTGGCGGGGTTGTTCCTGCTCGTCTGCCTAGCAGAGAGCGCGACCGCTGGACCGCCCCTGGCGGTGTCGGCCGGCAGGAACGCCCTGGGTTACCTGGGACTCGCGTTGATGGGCCGACAGCTGTTGGGCAAAGAGGCCGGCGCAGTGCTGCCCACAGCGTTTTTGCTGCTCACCGCCATGTTCGGTACCACCCCCTATAGAGAACCCCAGCCCTGGGCCTGGCCGCTTCATCCCGCCAACAGCCCCATTGCGTGGGGGCTAGCGATCCTGCTGCTGGTAGCGGGGGCTTGGCTCTCGGTCAGGAGCAACCCTCCTATCCGTGGGGAGGAGTGAGGGCTAGAGCATCTCTCTTCTGTAGCTCACCCACGAGGTTGTGCTATCATCGGTGTGCACGCAAGCCACACAAGGAGGGATGCTCATGACTCAGTTGTACGGTAGGGACTACTCCAAGGATGAGCTCGAGAGGATGACGGGCTACATGTTTCAGCTGGCAGGGGTACAGCTTGGGGAGATCACAGACGGTCGCGCTCGAGGCATGCGGGTGGCAACGGTCCGGACGGGCTCAGGGCTCACGTTCCAAGTCCTGCTCGATCGAGCGATGGACATATGGCAGGCTGAGCACTCGGGCAGACCGCTGGCATGGCTGCATCCTGCGCTAGGGGGGCCGGCGCTCTACGAGCCCCAAGGGGATGGCTGGGGACGCACCTTCGGCGGGGGACTGGTGACCACCTGCGGACTCACCCACTTCGGACACCCAGAGGTGGACCAAGGGGAAGAGCTAGGGCTGCACGGGCGCATCTCCCACTGCCCGGCCGAAAACGTGCACATCCACGAGGGCTGGGAGGGCGACAGCTACAAGATAGAGCTCCGGGGCACGGCCCGACAGGCTGTGCTCTTTGGAGAGTACCTCACCCTGGAGAGATCTATCACCACCCATCTGGGAGCCAACTCTCTCGTGCTGAGGGACGTGGTCCATAACGACGGCTACCGCCCCACGCCCCACATGATCCTCTACCACTGCAACTTCGGCTTCCCGGTGGTGAGCCCCGACTCCCAGGTGCTGGTGGAGGACGAATCCGTGAGGCCCAGGGACGAGGACGCGGAGGCCGGAGCTCATCGCTGGCACCTCTTTGAAGCTCCAAGAGCTGACTTCCGCGAGCAGGTGTTCTTCCACAAGCCCAAAGTGGGATCTGATGGCCTAGTGCGCGCAGCCATAGTCAACCGCCAGATGGGTTTCGGGGCCTTCCTGCGGTACAGAGCCAAGGAGTTACCCTGCCTAGCGCAGTGGAAGATGATGGGCGCCAGGGACTACGTCTGTGCACTCGAGCCTGCCAACTACTGGGAGACACCGCGCCACGTGCTGCGGGAGGAGGGAAGGCTGAGGCACCTAGAGCCGGGGGAGACCGTAGAATACGAGATCGAGATAGGGGCCCTGCCTACGGAATCAGCGGTAGCAGCCTTCGAGGAGGAACTGAGGGAGTCCTTAAAATAAGTTTGGGGAGGGAGTTCCTCCCCAACGATAGTCGGCAGCCTTAGAGGACAAGGGGGAAACCTCTAAGAGCTGCCAAGGCTGACGGCTACCTGCTCCACCGGCAGAGGTGGTTCGGCATGCGCGGGCAGCGGCTGGGCACCTCCCTGCATTACCCTAGACAGCAGCCTCTCTTTGATGAGCCCGAACCGCTGGTCGCCCCTCTTGCGGGGACGGTCAAGGTCCACCCATTCATCAAGGGCCACCCTGCCGTGCTCCAGCAGCACCACTCGGTCGGCCAGGGCCACGGCCTCCTCCACGTCGTGGGTCACCATGATCGCCGTGAAGCGCCCCCGCCACCAGAGGGACTCCACCAGTCCTTGCATCTCGATGCGGGTCAGGGCATCCAACGCCCCCAGCGGCTCATCGAGCAGCAGCATAGATGGGTGCGAGAGCAAGGCTCTGGCGAGAGCCACGCGCTGCTTCTGGCCGCCAGAGAGCTGGGCCGGCCAGTCGCGCTCGCGACCAGCAAGCCCCACATGCCGCAGCATGGCCCTCGCCTCCTCCAGGGGAGCATCCCTGCGGCCCAGGGCGACGTTATCCAGCACCCTCTTCCACGGCAGGAGCCTGGCGTCCTGGAACATCACCCTGGCTGCGGGGTTCCTGCCGCTCAGCGGCTTGCCGTTGATCTCGATCCACCCATCATCTGGCGTATCTAGGCCTGATAGCAGCCTGAGCAGCGTGCTCTTGCCACAGCCGCTGCGTCCCACTATCGCCAAGAACTGCCCGGGCTCTATCTCCAGGTCCAGTCCCCTCAAAACCTCGTTGCGCCCGAACCGCTTGCGGAGCCCCTGTACCCTGATCCAAGCTCCGTAGTTCATGGTACTCATTTCCGATACCTCCTAAGCCTTCTGATAGGCGGGATGCCATCTCAGCATCCGCCTCTCCAACAACCTAGCGACCGTGTCGGCCAGCTTCCCTAGGGCGGCGTAGAGCAGTATGCCCATCACCAGCACATCGGTCTGCATGAACTCCCGGGCCTGCATCGTGATGTAGCCTATGCCCGAGCTGGCGGCTATAGTCTCGGCCACGATCAGCGTCAACCACATCACACCCAGTGCGTAGCGCACACCGACGAGGATCGAGGGCAGCGCCCCGGGAAGCACTATATCACGGAACATCTCCCAGCGAGACAGGCCGTACACCCGCCCCATCTCCAGGAGTCCCGAGTCCACGTTCCTGATCCCGTGGTACGTATTGACGTACACCGGAAACAGCACCCCCTCCGCTACCAGAAACAGCTTGCCCTGCTCCCCTATCCCAAACCACAGGATCACTAGGGGGATGAGCGCCAGGTGTGGGATGTTCCTGATCATCTGCAGGGTGCTATCCAGCAGGCGAGAGAGCGTAGCCGACAGACCGTTGACCACCCCCAGGATGAACCCTAGCCCACCACCTACGGCAAAACCCAGCAGGGCGCGGCGAGCACTCACCGCCATGTCGCCCAATAGCTGCCCGCTCTCGGCCAACTTCCATGCGGCCAAGAGCACCTTGGAGGGCGGCGGGAGGATGCGGGCGGGCAGGACGCCCGCCCAGCCCAGGGCCTCCCAGATGACCAACAGCAGTGCCGGCACCACCCATCCAGATAGCCCAGCCAACCTGCGCCACAGGAGAGTGATCATCTGCCAGCCT
>JBHORE010000225.1:0-34844 GCA_042408415.1 Thermobaculum sp. | reverse complement strand
GGGCTTTTCCCTTGGAATAGGCCTGCTCCCTGTGGACTATCAATGACAAAGCATCCACTACCTGACCGTTGAGAAGTTGAAAGAGCTTATACCTAGGCAGCTGTTTGAGATACCGATACAGGCAGCTATAGGTAGTAGGGTTATAAGCAGAGAAACCATTAAAGCTATGCGCAAAAATGTGCTCGCTAAGTGTTATGGTGGAGATGTAACTCGAAAACGCAAACTGCTGGAGAAGCAAAAAGAAGGTAAGGCTAGAATGAAGATGGTAGGGAGTGTACAGATCCCCCAAGAAGCTTTCATGGCAGTTTTGCGCCTGAATGATCAGGAGGAATCTCGTACATGATTGCTGAAAAGAAGCTGGTAGTCGTAGGGTTAGGGCCGGGTGATCCTGGTATGTTGACCATAGCAGGTAAAAAGGCCTTGGAAGAGGCTGAGGAAGTCTGGGTAAGAACTAGAAAACACCCTACTTTAGATCACATCAACTTGGGAGATAAGCTTAGGAGTTTTGATGAAATCTACAATACTTTTGATTCTTTAGATGAAGTATACAGGGCTATAGCGGAACAATTACGGGATCGTATACTTGCTGGAGATATATCTTACCTGGCATATGCTGTACCTGGCAGTCCTAGCGCAGGTGAGAGGTCGGTCAAAATATTGCGTGAGAGCCTACAAGATACTCCTGTAAATCTTAGAATTCTGCCCTCTGTATCTGCTTTAGAAGCTATTATGATCGAGTTGGGGCTGGACCCTATAGATGATGGCCTGCAATTAGTAGATGCCTCCGAGCTCGAGTGGCTGTATGAGCTATATCCCAGCACTAAATCTCAATATTTAAATCCAACTATACCTCTCTTGGTGACAGGTGTTTGGAATCAGAGCCTTGCTTCAATTACCAAGCTATTTCTCCTTTCTGTCTATCCTCCGGAATGGCCGATCAAGGTAGTTCGTGCTTCTGTAGATAGTTCGCATCACCAGTTACAGTTGGTAGACCTGGATAAAAATGCTAAGGTGGATCACTTAGCATCTGTCTATGTACCTCCCCTGGCCCCTGACTCACCTGGATCTCACTTCTACCAGCTCACGTATATAACTGCTAGACTAAGGGGGCCAGGTGGGTGCCCTTGGGATAGAGAACAGAACCATTACTCTATCAAGCGCTATCTACTTGAAGAAGCTTATGAAGTGATAGAAGCGTTGGATAAGCAAGATGTAGACGCCTTGGAGGAGGAGTTGGGAGATCTCTTGTTGCAGATTTCCTTACATAGTGAGATAGCTTACTCTGAGAGTGAGTTTGAGATCGGCGATGTCATCCGCTTTCTAACCAGCAAGCTTATTCGTCGGCACCCGCATGTATTCGGAGACGTCCAGGTGGAAAACGCTTCGCATGTAACCAGAAACTGGCAAATGATAAAGAAATCCGAGCGCTCACAGAAGGGAGAGGAAGAAGTCTCCGTCCTAGATGGAGTTCCACGTGCGTTACCTGCGTTGGCACGTGCTCAAAGCATCAGCGTCAGAGCTGCAAAAACGGGTTTTGAGTGGGATGATTCTAGACAGCTGTGGGAGAAGGTATTAGAGGAGCTCGACGAAGTTAAGGGCTCCTCAGCGGATGAATTGCCGATGGAGCTGGGAGATTTATTGTTTGTACTTGTGAACTGGGCAAGGTTTCATGGTATAGATGCAGAGGAGTCTCTTAGAATAGCAACCGATAAGTTTGAACAGCGCTTTCGCGAGATGGAGAAGAGAGCTCGTTCCCAAGGAAAAGAGCTCGAACAACTATCCATCGATGAGATGAATGCTCTTTGGGAAGAGATCAAGGAACAAGAGAAAAATGTCAAGTTGGAGGCCTAATTGAGTAAGACTTGGACGTGTGGTGAGCTAAATACCAAACATGTTGGACAAGAAGTCACACTCTACGGTTGGGTCAATAGCCGTAGAGATCATGGTGGAGTGATATTTATAGACATACGAGATCGTTGGGGAATCACTCAAGTAGTGTTTAGCCCGGACAATCCGGAGGCGTTTCGGCTGGCAGAGACCGTTAGAAGCGAGTGGGTGATCTCGGTGACTGGAACTGTCCGCAGGAGACCACCCGGCACGGAGAATCCTCGTATGTCAACTGGAGATATAGAGGTGGCTGCATCCGGGTTAGAGGTGTTGAATAAGTCTGCACCTCTGCCTTTCGACCTGGATAGTGATAATCTGCCTGATGAAGCTGTTAGACTCCAATACAGGTATTTGGACTTGCGGAGACCCAAGATGCTTCGTAACCTTCAACTGAGGCACAAGGTCACCAAGTATATCCGAGACTACCTGACGGCCAGGGACTTCATTGAGATCGAAACTCCAATCCTTATCAAGAGCACACCCGAGGGAGCTAGAGACTACTTGGTCCCCAGTAGGCTATATCCAGGGTACTTCTACGCGTTGCCTCAGTCTCCCCAACAATTGAAGCAATTGCTAATGGTTGCTGGTGTGGAGAGGTATTTCCAAATAGCTAGGTGTTTCCGTGATGAAGATCTGAGAGCTGACAGGCAGCCCGAGTTCACGCAGCTCGATTTAGAAATGTCCTTTGTAACGCAGGAAGATATACTTCAGCTTACGGAGGATCTTTTTACCAGCCTAACTGAGGAGCTTACAGATAAAAAGATCCTGTATAAGCCCTTCAAGCGTATATCCTACGAAGAATCATGGAATAAATACGGTACTGATAAACCAGATATTAGATACGGTATGGAGATATCGGATATTAGCGATATAGCTGCTGGCACGGATTTCAGGGTGTTTAAGGATACTTTGGCTGCAGGAGGAACAGTTCGGGGATTTGCGGTTCCAGGAGCAGCCTCTTTTACTAGGAGACAGCTGGATGACTTGACAAATCTTGCGAGGTCTTTTGGTGCGAAGGGGCTAGTATGGTTTGCAATCGATGACCTAGCAAGAGGTGTTGAAGGCGTTCGTTCTCCTGTGGCTAAATTCTTTTCTAATGATCAGATAGCTGCTATTGCTCACCATCTCGGAGCTAACAATGGCGATCTAATGCTTATCGTAGCTGATAAGACCTTACAAGCTCTCGATGTGCTTGGTAGGCTAAGGAGCCATATGGCACACGAACTTGGCTTAGTAGATCAGGACGTCATAGCCTATGCGTTTATAGTTGATCCACCTCTCTTCGAGTGGAACGAAGATGAGGGAAGATGGGATCCAACCCATCATCCGTTTACTGCTCCCTATCCAGAAGATGAACCTCTACTCGATAGTGATCCAGGTAAAGTCAGGGCTATGGCTTATGACATTGTCTGTAACGGATATGAGCTAGGGAGTGGCAGCATTCGTATTCATAAGAGAGATCTGCAGACGAAGATTTTTGAGATTTTGAATTACACACCAGAAGATATAGAGCAGAGATTCGGTCCTCTACTGAAGGCATTCGAGTATGGTGCTCCTCCACATGGAGGTATAGCTCCTGGTATCGATAGGCTTGTAATGGTTCTTGCCGATGAGCCAAACATACGTGAGGTAATAGCTTTTCCCAAGAACCAGGCTGGAGTTGATCTCATGCTGGATGCTCCGTCGCCGGTAGATGAAGAACAACTTAGAGAGCTACATATAGAAGTAAAGCTCCCACAGCCTGAAAGTTCTACAGCTGATAGCAAGATTCAGTAAAAGGCTAGCTATTTGCCAGTGTAACCTAGATCCCTAAGTGCTTGCTTAGCTATCTCGGCTTCATCCCAGGGGATGAAGCCGTTTTTCGTCTCTATAGTTGTTTCATGACCCTTTCCTGCAAGCAGTACCGTATCACCGCTGCGTGCCCTGGATAGGGCTTCGTATATTGCAGCTTTTCTATCTGGTATACAGAGGTAGTCTCTACCCTCGACAGCGCCCATGCTCCGAGCTCCCTCAGCGATATCAAGCAGTATCTGCATTTCGTCTTCACCACGAGGGTCTTCGTTGGTTAGGATCGTGAAGTCCGCATATTTTGCTGCTATCTTTCCCATTGGGGCCCTCTTATATGGGTCCCTTTCCCCAGCACTGCCAAATACGGCAAACAACCTTCCACTGGTACGTTGTTTGAGCGTTCTCAGTACTTTCTCTAGAGAATCCTCCGTATGAGCGTAATCTATCACCACTGTAAAGGGCTGACCCATGGAGATCACTTGCATCCTGCCTGGTACTCCAGTGAATCTTTCCAGGGCAGACCTGCAGATATCTATTGGTATGTTTTGTGTAATAGCTACGCCGATTGCTGCAAGGGCATTGTAGACGTTATAGTCACCGGCTATAGGTAAGCTTATCTCCGTGCTAATGTCCTTGTAAAAGACTCGAAAAGTTACCCCTTCTTTTGTCCTTCGTATGATGTTTCCTATAAGATCTGCATTCTCATCTTGCTGGGAATAGGTAAGCACTTTCCCTTTCGTTGAGTCTATGTACAACTTAGCGTTGGGATCATCGAGGTTTATCACACCCCATTTGCCACAACCTTTATCTGAATGGTTGCCAAGGAGCTGAAATAGTCTGGCTTTATCCAGTCTGTACTGCTCTACAGTTCCATGAAGCTCCAAATGTTCGCTAGTCACGTTAGTGAAGACCGCTACGTCATATGCAACGTCTTCCAGCCTATGCAGTTTCAGGCCATGTGATGAACTTTCAATAATGGCATACTCTACTCCTGCCTGTAGCATCTTATATAACAGCTCATGTAATCTGTCCGGTTGAGGAGTAGTGCTATGTTCCTCATGCTTCCATTGATCTTTGGCTATTTTGTAATCCACAGTTGTAATAAAGCCTGTTGAGACATTTGCTGATTCGAGTACTGAGCTAATCATGTAGGTGGTTGTGGTTTTACCATTAGTTCCGGTAACACCTATGACCTTCAGTTTGTGACTTGGATTGTCCCAAAATTCTGCCGCTAACCTGCTAAAGGCTAGGCGGGCGTTGTCTACTACAATTACCGGGATCTGCAGATCTGGCTGGTAACTTCCTTCGACTACGACAGCCTTCGCCCCCTTTTCGATTGCATTAGGAATAAATTTTTTACCATCAACATGGAAGCCTGGCAGCGCTACAAATATGCTGCCAGGCTTCATCTCTCTAGTATCCGCACTTATTCCTGTTACAACTGTATCATCACTATAGTTACCAATAACATGAGCCTTTGGGAGAGCTTTAACGAGCTTGTTTAAGGGCACGACCTTGTCCATGCCTCTATATATCTCCTGAGTACATAGCTTCGTTTAGAGCTTCCTCCGCTGCTGATTGTAGATCCTCATTGCTCGAGTTAGCTATGTGTCTGAGCATTCTCTTTGCCTGTGGTGTTCCTATTTGCCCCAATGCCCATATAGCAGCATGGATAGCCTCTTTATCTGTGTCTTCTTGGGTGAGTCTGATGAGGTCAGGAACCGATTCTCGTAGCGCCATCTCCCCAGCGGCTCTAGCCGCCTCCTTACGCAATTTGGGATGGGGGTTACCAAGCTCCTTTATTATCGTTGAGGACCATTTGGTGTTCATTGATCTGCCCATGGCGATGAGAGCACTAGCTTGCTCCTCGTATCCCCCTTCCCAGTAGAGACGTTCTATGTAATCATCTGCTATGGGGTCTTCCTCAAAGAAGGCTAGTGCCTCTAGGGCTTTTCTTTGGAGCTCGCTGCCATCATCAGCCTGTTGTACTACCTCTTGTAATACTTCTTGCAGGCGATTAGCATGTTCATCATCTAGCTCTCCAACAGCTGACTTGTAAGCATAATTACTCAGCACTGCTGCTGCTGAAACCCTAACTTCCAAAGAGTTGTCGTTTAGCAGGATGCCTTCTAATTTTTCGAGAATGAATGGGCTGTCCTCTTCCCATAGCCCTTCAACTGCTTCTTTCCTAACTGCCGGATGATAGTCTTCAAGGGCAAATAGAAATATTCGCTTGAAGTTGTACTGGATGTCATCGTTAGCCAGCTTCTGTAATCGTTTTATTAGCTGCACTCGCCTTGAGGCAGGAGCTCCATACCAGATGGATTCGAGCTCCTGCATTTGATCCCAGCTTAGATCCGATAGATATATCAGATCTTGCTGGTGCATTGGTCCTTCTGTGGCTAGTAGTCTTTTGAGACTGTCTGTCAGCCCCACTTTATGAGATTCCTCCAGTTTCTAGGGGGTATAAGTTGCCAACCCCGATTCATCCTCTTTGAACTGAGGATACTGTGAGCTATTTATGATAGAACTCAGGTACTTTCTAGATATGGGCCGCTCGATGTTTACCACCGGCATGAGATCGTCGATTAGGGCGGTGTATTCACCATCTGCCTTCTCCCCAACGATCTCGAACGCCATGGCTACTATGACATCAAGCTTCTTACGATCAGAATCTGATAACCTCTTCTTTCCATTGAGTGCTCCGACTCTGCTCTCTGATAGTAGCCAAGTATCGTCCACAGCGCATTCGAACACTATTGGTGTAAACACCCACCTATCTCTACGCGAGTCGTATTGGAGTATCCTCTCCTCCCTTGCTGGTTGTCTCTCGTACTCTATTGTAAATGCATTACTGGATTCTCCCTGGACCAGGTAGAAGATAGCCCCAGGAACCAATGTGCTCTGGAAGAGCTCATCCAGACCACCAATATATGTTCCCCTATTGCCACCACCAAGCCTGAGTTCTGCCAAGTACTGTGCGTAACTCTGAGGATCCTGTATGCGCAAGACTATTACGTTTTGATCCTCCAGTAATGGCTTTGGCATTAGCTTCTCCATGGCCGGAGAGACGGGTAGTACGCCGTTCTCGTATTCATAGTAGGTCAGAACATGCTTTACTTGAAGCCTTGGAGTGCCATCTGAACCCTCGATTTCAGTTATATCTTCGTCGTCTATTAGCTCCGGGTCAGACATGAACCGATAATCTTGGGCTATCTCGGAGGGCTTCCTAAATGGTTGCCCTATGGGCGGCAGGTTAGTTACCGTCCAAAGTCTATCGTCCTTTGTCCCTACGAACTTGAATTCTTTCTTTTCACGCAGAAGCCTGTAGTTGATAGTGAATCTTTGAAGGTTATAGTCACCCTCCTGTAGTGATCTGCTAAGCGCATCCGAAAGAATTTCCTCATCGGATATAGGCTCGCCACGCTCCTGGATATACTCCCTGATATCTCTTAGCTGCCCCTTGCTTAGCCTCTCAAGTCTGTCTTCAACGAAATACTCATCTCCAAATATGGCGAACCTGAAGTCCTGTGCAAGATAGTCCTCTAGTTTGGTCTTAAATGCATCATGATACTTAGCAATAATGTCTTGTAGATCCTCATCGAGATCTACTAAGGTATCATCCACTCTCAAATACCTGATCCGTGAAGGCGCTTCCTCAGCCTCGACTTCAGGAGCAACTACCTGTTCCTGAGACTCAGCAGCGGGGGCCTCAGTTTCCACTTGTACCTGTTGAACAGGGGGTGTGGCTAGTATATCTTCGGGTATCTCTTTAGTCAGCCCTCTAATCTGCAGCTCCTCTTCTTCAGAGGGTTGTCGCGCGCCTTCAAACAATCTGCTTCTAAATGTGTGGACTGTGTCTACAGATGCCGGCTTTGGAGGTCTACCTCTTTTAGTAGTGACTATATAGGTGTTAGAGTCTGAGGTCTCGAAGGCAAATACATGAGAGTTGATGCTGGCTGACCTGAGCACCAATTCTCTAGCTTCTGATTGATCCCCCTCTATGATCTTTTGGTTGACTAGATAATCTACTAGAGCATCAACATCCTGTCTTATGGGGGCATCCTCTGCGTAGAATCTACCTTTGATTAGTAGTAGTTCAAAGATAGTACTAGCTATCCTGGACTCCTGTTCCGTTCCCTGCCATTGTATATCGGTTGTTATAGCCATGATGCTACTCAGACCTCCGCAGCCTTTCTATAACTATCTGTATGTACCAATCAGTAAGAGTGTCTATATTTTGTGGATTGCCTGATTCGGCCAATTTCTGGATCAATGTGCTTATATCTTCCTCTTCAATTCGGAGATCTATAGTCTCCTCCAAGTTTAGGTTCCTCCTTAGAAGCTTTTAATCTTTATTTTACCTTTTTACGAAATTTATTTTACTTCTCCTGTTGTGTTTGCTGCAGGTTGTACTGCAGCTTCGCTACAAGTTGTGAATAGAAGTGCCTGGGAGGAGTTAGGCGGATAAATTGGGCTGTTTCCGGACTACCCGTAACTAGCAGGTGATCTCCATACTCAACGGGTGTATCTACCAGACCGTCTACAGATAGCAGGGCCTCCTGAGGTCTGGCTAATGTCAGGTCTATGTCTGAAGTGCTGGGAAGAATTATAGACCTTACAAAGCTTAGGTGAGCAGCTATAGGAGTAAGCAGTAGCTCACTAAGCTCTGGTGAGAGTATCGGGCCTCCGGCTGCAAGAGAGTAGGCTGTAGAGCCGGTTGCAGTAGCTGCGATGATCCCGTCCGCCACGTATTTTGCTAATAGCACACCATCGACAAACACTGTTATAGCTAAGGAACGGGGCTTGGTTCCTCTAGCTAGAACTGCATCGTTTAGTGCTATATACCTACCGATACAGCTATTATCTCGCATGTGAGAGATCTGAATAGTATGCCTGTGTTCAATTCGATATTTACCATTTACGACCTTATTGAGAGCCTCTTCCAGCATTTGTGGCGGAACCTCGGCTAGAAAACCAAGTCTACCAGCTGCGACTCCTAGAACTGGAACCCTATGCTTGAGTCCTATCCTCTGCGCACGTAGTACGGTACCATCGCCTCCTATGGCTATTATGAGTTGAGGTGGTTCGTAAGAATCAGGTTCAATTTCTCTAATATTGAGTATATGTTGCACTTCGAGGCCGTAACTATGTAGTAACTTGATGGCCTTGTCAGCTAGCTGCGAAGCGTCCTCGCTCATTGGGTGACTTAGTATAAGGACACGGTTAATCACTAACAAGTTCCTTTGAGGTTTTTATCTTTTCAGATTCAGATATAGCGGCTTCTATCATCATAGGTGCGTTAGAGTTCAGCTCATACAATTTATTGAACCAAGCGATAAACTCTACGTTTCCGGCAGGACCTAGTATCGGCGATGGGACAATTCCTTTCAAGGAAAGCCCCTCTAGCTTAGCAGACTCAACTATTTTATGAAGTACCTCGCGATGTACTTTCGGGTCTTTCACTACACCTTTCTTTACTTGGTGCCTACCTGCTTCAAACTGCGGCTTTACAAGTAGTAGGTAGTCTGCATGTTCTTTGGACAATGATACTAGCTTGGGGATTACTAGAACCAGAGATATAAAGGAAAGATCGGCTGTGACTATATCTACTAACTCAGGTAGTGAGTCAAGAAATCGTATGTTGGTTCTCTCCAGATTTACTACTCTGGGGTCGTTGCGCAGTTTCACATCTAGTTGACCGTATCCTACGTCCACTGCATATACTTTCTTAGCTCCTCTTTGCAGGAGCACGTCGGTAAACCCTCCAGTTGATGCTCCCGCATCTAGCGCCACCTTATCTTCAACATCTATTTGGAATCTGTCCAATGCATAGGCTAGCTTATAACCGCCACGACTTACATACGGGAAGGATTCCTTGACTATTATCTTAGTTCCTCTCTTTACCCTTTGATCTGAGCTACGAGCTCTCTCCCCATCTACCGTCACTAATCCAGATGAAATCAATGCTTGCGCTTTCTCCCTGCTACTTGCTAGACCAAGCTCCACCATGAGTTTATCTAACCTGATGCTATCCCGATTGCTGGGTGTGCTCAATCGCTTACTGCTCCTTGATGTCGTATAAGGCTCTGCAGGCGATAGTTATTGCAGTGGCAGATAGCTATAGCAAGAGCATCAGCAGCATCGTCTGGCTTTGGAATAGATTCTAATCTCAGCAGGTTCTTGATGAACTGCTGTATCTGCCTCTTTTCTGCACCACCGTAACCTATGATTGCTTGCTTTACTTGCAGCGGTGTGTATTCGAATATAGGTAGGTTGTGCTCTGCTGCAGTGAGCAGTATCACACCCCTAGCATGTCCTACGGCTAGAGCGGTAGTTGTTGCTCTTGCGAAGAATACCTCCTCCACGGCTACATGCTCAGGCTTCAACTCCTCTATCAGTTCGCCCAACTGCTCATGGATCATTAGCAGCCTATGTGGAAGAGGGGTCTTTGATGGGGTGCGTATTACCCCGTATTTTTCGGGCTGGTAACTCTGGCCATCGAAAATTACCAGCCCAAACCCTACTATAGCTGTTCCTGGATCTAAACCTAGTACTCTTATACTCACGCTCTAACTCGTGGCGTTCATGGCCACGTCTGCTTCGGTCTTCATGTTAGTATAGACCTCTTGAACATCATCAAGGTCTTCAAGCCTCTCAATGAACTTGAGTATGCTTTGGGTATCTGTATCCGAAGGCTCTACGTAGGTGTTAGGTATATATACCTTCTCGGCGGATGCTACTTTGAACCCCATCTGCTCCAGGGATTCTTCAACGGACTTTAAGTCCTGAAATTGAGTATATACCTCTACTGTTCCATCCTCTAAGGGGGTCACGTCTTCAGCGCCTACCTCTATAGCGGCCAGCGCTATATCATCTGCAGTATGTTGGTTATCTGGCTCTACAACGATTAATCCCTTTTCATCAAATATCCAGGATACTGACCCAGATTCACCCAGTCTGCCACCTGATCTGTTGAACACGTTTCTTATTTCAGATACAGTTCTGTTTCTGTTGTCTGTAAGGGTTTCAACCAGAACCGCAACCCCTGCTGGACCGTACCCTTCGTAGGTTATCTCTTCGTAATTTGTAGCATTGCTGCCTTCTCCAGCTGCTCTCTCTATGGCTCTCTTTATGTTATCAGCAGGCATATTGATACTTCGGGCCTTCTGTATGGCTAACCTCAGCCTATAGTTGGCTTCAGGGTCGGGTCCACCCTGTCTAACTGCTACTGCTATTTCTCTGGATATCTTAGTAAATATCTGCCCCTTGCGCGCATCTGTAGCTTCCTTCTTGCGCTTGATCTGGGCCCACTTTGAATGGCCCGCCATACACGTTCACCTCCCTGTTTTTGCATGTAGAGCATTACTACTAACTTTTCTCATTGTATTCGAATAATAATTATATCAATAACCATCAATAGCCTTTTCTAACCCGCATGCTTTGCGTCCATCAACACAAGGATCATATAATCATCTAATAAGCCTATTAGTGAGGAAAAACTTTTGAGCGCTCACATCTCCGAGGAAAGACAGCATTCAGTAGAAACCATGCTTTCCCAAGATGTTGGGAAGACTGTTGTTGTAGTAGATTTTGGCTCCCAGTATAGCCAGTTGATAGCTCGCAGGGTAAGAGAGCTGAGGGTATATTCACACTTGGTACCCTACGATACTACTTGGGAAACTGTTTCCAGGTTGAATCCAGGGGCTGTAATTCTATCGGGTGGGCCAAGTAGTGTCTATGATCCAAATGCTCCGAGATTGCCCGATTGGATACTTGACTCTGGCCTGCCTGTGCTAGCTATCTGTTATGGACTTCAGCTGATTGCGCACGAGATGGGTGGTCAAGTAGTACCAGCCAATGTCAAGGAGTATGGTCCAGCAGAGCTGCAGGTGGAAGACGAAAATTCTCCTCTATTTGATGGATTACCTAAATCCCAGCGCGTATGGATGAGTCATGGAGACTCGGTTATCTCTCTACCAGAGGGCTTTTGGTGCATAGGCTCTACGGCCGCTTCGCCCTATAGCGTAGTGACTAATGGCCGGATATATGGCTTACAGTTCCATCCTGAAGTTGTTCATACTCATTATGGTCGTGAAATAATATCTAATTTTCTTTTCAAAATAGCTGGACTAGAGCCTCTATGGACTCCATCTCATTTCATAGAGGAATCTATTCAGAGAATAAAAGACGAGGTTGGTCAAGCCAAAGTTATATGTGCGCTTAGTGGTGGGGTGGATTCATCCGTAGCTGCCACCTTGATCCATAAGGCGATAGGAGATCGTCTAGTATGTATATTCGTTAACAACGGCTTGCTCAGATTGAACGAAGCTGAGGAAGTTCTTGGTGTACTTCGAGATCAGCAGCACTTGAACATTAGATATGTGGATGCTACTGATAAGTTTCTGTCAGTACTGCATGGAGTAACTGATCCCGAGGAAAAACGTAAAAGGATAGGGGAATGCTTTATTAGAGTATTTGAGGAGGAAGCCTCTAAACTAGGAGAGATAGAGTTCTTGGCGCAAGGTACCCTTTATCCGGATGTGATCGAGAGCGCCACTGCCGATACGAAAGCAGCTGCCAAGATCAAGACTCATCATAATGTCGGCGGTTTGCCTCCAGATCTAAAGTTCAAGCTTCTGGAACCTCTGAAGTACCTCTTCAAGGATGAGGTTAGGGAAGTAGGCAAGAACTTAGGTCTACCAGATCACATAGTTTACCGGCATCCCTTCCCAGGTCCAGGTCTCGCTGTGCGTATTATAGGTGAGGTTACGCCAGAGCGCCTCGATATCGTCAGAAAGTGTGATGCCATAGTACGCCAAGAGATCGAAAAAGCTGGAATGTATAGAGAAATCTGGCAAGCCTTTGCTGTTCTAACCCCAATACGCACGGTAGGGGTTATGGGGGATGCTCGTACTTATGGATATTTGGTAGCGGTCAGAGCAGTTACCAGCGAGGATGCCATGACTGCGCACTGGGCAAGAATACCCTACGATGTGCTTGATAGTATAGGATCTAGAATAGTAAACGAGGTTCATGAGGTCACTCGCGTAGTGTACGACATAACTAATAAACCTCCGGGGACTATAGAGTGGGAGTGATGAGTTCAAGTACCGAAAGAGTTTTGGTAGTTGGATCTGGTGGTAGAGAGCATGCAATAGTCGATGGCCTTATAAGGACACATCCAACTATAGAGGTGTTTGTTTACCCAGGTAACCCAGGTATGTGGCAGGTGGCACAGAGAATCCACCCTAAGGAGAACTCCATAGAGGCATTGGTCCAAGCCTCGGTGGAGAAGGGAATAGGCTTGGTAGTCGTTGGGCCAGAAGCTTACCTAGATCAGGGTATTGTTGATGCCTTCACTGCCGCAGGTATCCTATGTTTTGGCCCACCTAAGGCAGCGTCTAGACTTGAGACCAGCAAATCTTGGGCAAAGCAGGTCATGAAGCTTGCTGGAGTACCTACAGCTGAGTACAGAGAATTTAGCGATCCAGAGGAGATAAGATCATATATCAGTTCTCTTGGTAGGAGGGTGGCTGTAAAGGCTGATGGTCTAGCTGCTGGCAAAGGTGTTTTGGTTACGGATAATCCTGTAGAGGCTGCTGAGTTTTCCGAATTGTATCTATCTTCACCAGGATCAAAAGTGATTGTTGAAGAGGCTCTTAGCGGTAAAGAGCTAAGTCTTTTCGCCCTGGTAAATGGAGATATGGTTGTTCCTTTCTCTCATGCCCAGGATTACAAACCAGCTTATGATGGCGATAAGGGGCCAAATACCGGTGGTATGGGCGCAATATGTCCTGCTGACTCCCCATCTGCGCTAACAGAGGAATTGATCGAAGAGATCATAACTCCTGTAGCCCATCAGATGAAGACTATGGGTGTACCGTTTTGTGGGGTGATATTCGCTGGGCTAATGTTGACTGAAGATGGTCCGTACGTGTTGGAATTCAACGCCAGGTTTGGTGACCCTGAGGCACAAGTAATGATACCTCGCCTTGACGCGGATCTTTATGAGCTTATACATTGCATAGCAAGTGGACAAGAACCATCAACGCCTTTGGCTTTCAAGCGCCTTTTTGCTTGTGGCGTGACTATCGCTTCTGAGGGCTACCCAGTTGCTAGGGCGAAACCAGAACCTATTACCATAGGCGACTTGCCTGAAGGAACGTATTTATACCACGCTGGCACTTCTTTTGACAATAATGGTAACCTGATAGCGACAGGTGGAAGGGTATTTACTGCTGTAGGTTTGGGCAATGATCTCGATGATGCAAGAGATAAAGCTTACTCCCTGGCATCGAGAGTAAGCTTCAAGGGTGCTTGGTATAGGAGAGACATTGGAAGCAACTGGATTGACCTAGCTTGGAGGCGACGAGCGGAATCGAACCGCTGATCGAGGTTTTGCAGACCCCTGCCTTACCACTTGGCCACGTCGCCTTAGGCTATATGCAATTTAGCAAAGGTTTGGCTCTAGTGTCAAAGTAGGTTGCCAATATAAGGAGTGTCTATCATATGACTAAAAAGAGTAAGAAGAGCGTAAGATCGCAGTCAAAGGCTAGGAGAACTAGATCTGGCTCCACCGCTTCTCCTAGACTTGGTAACGTAGGTTCATCTTCAGCTGCTCCTGATGCGGTGCAAAGCTCTGTAAGCGAACCTACACTACGACAATCTGTGTCTGAGCAATCAGATTCCGCAGGTAGAGTTGTTCCCAGAAGACCAACAGCAATGGTCTCCTCTGTAAGCCAAGAACAAATAATGCAAGAGCTGAGTTACGTACGATCAGACCTAAAGAGATTGCTGCTAACCATGATTGTGGTGTTGGCCTTTATGGTATTAGCAGGTGTGATTGTTTCCTACATGTAGAATCTGGGATGCTAGCTTAGGCAAGATCAAAGGCTGCATACCTAATAACTAGGTATGCAGCCTTTGATTAAGCTTATTCCTCTTCGATTTCGTCTAAGTCTTCGGCCTCTGCTATAGCTGAGGTAGAGGTTATAGGAGTTTCCTCTTCCTCTAGCTCTTCTTCGAGTTCAAGTTCTTCAACCAGCTCCTCTTCTTCAGTGATAGCAGCTCTACTTACTGCACGAGTCTCTATTGCTGGTCTAGATGTCACAGGTGGGAATGGTAACTTACCATGTGTGTCGGGGCTACGATAAGTTTCGCTAATAATAACCTGTACGCTGTCTTGGCTGATATGCATTACGGTTACAGAATACTTGTTGCCGTGAGCCATCAGCTGTATCAGTCTGTTAGCTCTATCCGCAGGTACTACCCCCAGATATTTGCCTGATGCAGTAAATACCCTTAAGTAAGGACCATCTACTGACATCTGTAGCGGGTCACCAGGCATTAGAGTAGCGAACTCTGTGAGATCCGGAGTATCTTCAAGAGTAACCACTCCCGACCTTCCGGGCTGCATAACGAATGTCCTAACGTTTACTGGGCCGTTATCGGTTGGCTCAACCTCTTCCTTCCCTAAAGCCTCGATACTTGCCTGGATACGCGTAGCATTCCTCTTAGCGATAGCATTCGCTGGGTCTATCTTTAAGGTTTCATTGTATGCTTGTAGGGCTTCCTTGAGTCTTCCCATCTCATTGTAAGCCCTACCTATCCTGTTATGAGCAGATACATCTCGAGGATCTATTTCCAGTATCTTCTGATTTACCTCAATAGCTTCCTGCCATTTGCCCTGCTCGCTTAGGTCAATGGCTCTATCTGTCAATCTAGCCTTTTCTCTTCTCTGTTGTGGACTTAACGGCTCACTTTGAATGGTCAATTCAGATACTCCTTACACAGCAATTTTCAAGGCTGGACTATCTACGAGCTCGGCCTGCATGGACCAAGCAGTAGTATGAGTTATCCTTACCGGAAGTGTTTTCCCAGTTAGATCCTCTTCAGAATCTACGAATACTAGCTTGTTGGTTCTTGTTCGACCCTTCCACTTACCTTTTTGTTTTTCTTCGAATAGCACCTCTTGTATGGTACCTTCCAGTTGTTTGTTTATCTCCGCAGAGATCCTCTCATGCTGCTCTTCCAGTATCCTGAATCTTCTCTGCTTCTCCTCGAGGGGGATGGGGTCACCCATCTCATATGCCTTAGTGCCCGGTCTTGGTGAGTAACATGCTATATGTACCTGGTCTAGCCTCAGTTGCTCCAGGACATCGTAAGTCTTCTGGAATTTCTCTTCTGTCTCATTTGGAAAGCCAACTATTATATCAGTGGCTATACTTACCCCTGGAATGATAGATCTGACCCTATTGATAAGGTCTATATATTGTTCAATCGTGTATCCGCGTCTCATTGCGCGCAGCACGTCGTTGTCGCCGGCTTGGAAGGGTATGTTGATATGTTCACATACCTTTGGCAAATCAGCAACAGCGTGGAGGATCTTATCTGTCATAGTCCGTGGATAAGAGGTTAGGAATCTTATACGCTCGATGCCAGGAACCTCGTGAACTGCATAAAGCAGGTCAGCTAGATCTGGTCTGTTAGGTAGATCTTTGCCATAGTGATTAATTGTTTGCCCTAGCAGGGTCACTTCCTTCACGCCTCTGTCTGCAAGAAACCGGACCTCCTCCACCACATCGGGTATAGGGATTGATCTCTCCCTACCTCTTCTGTAAGGGACCACACAGAATGTACAGAACTTATTGCAACCCATTATCACAGGGACAAACGCAGTTACCCCTGATGTGGAGGAGAGATCATATAGCTGTGTCCCCCATTCATCTTCTACTGGAGGTATTGAAGCTAATAGCTCGTCTATATCTCCTGCAGGTACGAAATGATCCACCAGCGGAAACTGCCTATGCAATAGGGCTGTATCGGAGTGCACCATGCACCCCATCATCACGATGATAGTATCTGGTCTCTGCCTCTTTAGTTGGCTTAGCGCGCCGAGTTTGCCCCAAGTTCTTCTCTCGGCGCTCTCTCTCACACTGCATGTGTTAAGAATTATGACGTCGGCTTCGCTGGGTTTATTTGTTTCTTTGTAACCAGAATGCTTTAGAGCGTCTGCTGCTCTACGACTATCTGCAACATTCATCTGGCAGCCGACGGTCCATATATAGAAGGTGTTTCCTGGCATAGCTAACCTCTATTCTCGCCTGATAGATTATGAAATCTCAACAGATGAAGATTATATCTCAGTCAAGTTTAGGGGATCAAACTATATAGATCTGCTTTACTATAATAGCAAAAACTGGGCTAGTTGATTCTTATCTGTATGAATGGGACAAGCATCTCCTGCGGAGTTAAACCTCCGTGCTTACCCCTATGGTTAGGATTTCTGTTCTCCGGGGCATGCTCGTAGCGCAAGACTCTTTTACCCTTTGGGATCAACAAGTAAGTTCCCATCCTGTCCACTATGCTTGCATTTTCCGGCATACTCCCATATAGTCCCAGTTCGAGAACTTCCCGAGTGTTGAGTATGAAGGTATCTTGTCCAAAATTCTCTTCAAGGAAAGCTTGTAGCTCTAACTCTCTATTAGGCTTGGAATAGAGAAGCACCGCTCTGTCTAGACCAGCAGGAGGAGCTGCGAGCATGTTGGTCAAATCTGGATAATCGTTGAGCCATTTCCAGGAGTTGAAGTCAACATCACACTGACCATGGTCGGCGGTTATGATTAGTAGCACCTTCCTTCGCGTTATTTGGGGTAAGAGAATATTGGTGAGAGCCCAATCTAGTAGACCTATCTCGAAATCATGTTGTTTGCTAGATGTACCATAAAAGTGACTGATTGTATCGACCCCTGGCCAGTATGCTTGTACAGTGCCTTTATCAGTAATGCTGTTAATGGATTCTACAAGGTTGTAGAAGAAGTCGGAGATTGAGAAGTAAGGAACGTAATAAGCACCTCTATTGTTCATGCGTGATAGGGGACTTTTCATAAACTGCCAATGATTCAGCAGGATAGCGCTTATGCCATGCTGTGTTAACAGCTCGAATACTGTTGGATATTCTATGAGGGTCTCGGGTTGTACTCCAGCTAGCTCTAAGCTTGAGTTGGTAGGGGATGCTGTGAAATATAAAAGGTCAATAATTGTCCCCAGCCTGTGCTCAAAGAACCTTTGGGATATTATCCCGTGTTCTGATGGGGCCAAAGCAAAACCTAAGGTTGTAAGGGCAGTCACCGTTGTGGATGGGAAGGTAGATGTTAGCTGGTTTAGAACAGCTCTACCGTCTCTAATCATAGAGCTTATTCCAGGAGCTGAACTATTAGCGATTGCTCTCTCTAGCTGATGGTAACCTAAGGCGTCTATGAGTAGAGTGACTATTACATCAGCTTGCTCCCAGTAATGGGCGTTTATCACTGATTCATCTAGAGGTGGAGTACTGATTTCTATATCAAAGTGCCTCAGTATGCTTGCTGGGATATTGGTTATACCTCTACCGCTGTAATTTGGAAGTATGGTGTCTTGGTCTATAGAGATTGCTTTGTTCAATTTCTAAACCAGTAAATCAATCTAATGGGACTTGCGATTTCGATTTTCTTATAAATTCTACCCTAACTCGCTAGAGCTTTTTCTTTAGGTATCTCTATGGTTACGGTCTCCATCCAAGCACTAGCAGGTATATTAGGTCTTTTCTGAGATGCCTTTCTGAGGCTGTGTATCTCGTCCGAAGTCATGTCCATTATCATGTGTTTCAGGGCCAACCTGGCTGTGCTGACTGCAGTACTGCGGGTACCAGATACAAATAGCTCGCCCGGAACTCCTGGTACGCTTATTTTATAGAGGTTAGGCACGTCAGGCTCGCTTTCTACTATTACTATGAATGAGATCGTTTGCTCCGCAAAAAAATTCTCTCTCGTGCTCATGCTTAGATGCTAATTGTAATGTTGACATGATGCTAGATCACGCACTAGAGAGAACTAGATCTTTGATCTTTTTTTGATACGAAGACTAGAAGACTAGAGAAAGCCCTCCATCTACGATGATGGTTTGCCCTACTATCATCTCTGCATCCGGGGTACACAAATATTTTATTACGTTAGCTATATCTTCAGGAGTAACCATCCTTCCTGCTGGAGTTCTCTCTCTGCCAGCAGTTAGCATCTGTTCTGCAGATGCAAAGTACTTTAGAGCCTCGGTTTCTACGACGCTGCCTGATACACAGTTTACTATTATCTTCTTTGGGGCCAGCTCAACTGCCAGGTATCTAGTCAAAGCTTCGAGCGCTGCTTTAGAGACACCCACGCTAGCATAGTCGGGCAATACTCTGAAGGACCCTAGGCTACTGATGCTGATGATTCGACCTCCCCCGCGCTCAAGCATATAAGGAACTGTTTCCTGAGCCAGGAATAATAAAGCTCTGGTGTTGATGTTCATAGTCCAGTCCCAACCACTCTCTTCTAGCTGGAGGATGGGTTTGTTGGATCCAGATGCAGCATTACTTATTACAAAATCTATGCCTCCTAACTCATCTAGTACTTGCTGGACCATGCTCTTGATCTTCTCGCGGTCTCTAACATCTGCTTTTATGGCTATAGCCTCTGCTCCCAGAGCTTTGAGCTCTTCCAACGTCTCATCAGCCGGTCCCCTGCGTCTGAGGTAGTTGACTGCTACTTTTGCTCCCTCCTGAGCAAACATCTTCGCTATCGCTTTACCAATACCTCTGGTTCCTCCGGTGACCAATGCTACCTTGCCTTCAAAAAGCATTATCTAACTCTACCTCCCAAAACTTTGATAGGATCCCCATAACTTCTGCGGATTGTAGTGGTAGGGCTTATCTCAGGTCAAGTGCTATTCTTTTATAGATGTTATCACAATGGGTAAAAGCTTAGTTCTATGAAAGGAAGATGGTTTATGAGTCAAGTACTTAGCTACACTGAACTCTACGCCTTTTATCAGGATGGACTGCAAGAATATCTGAGAGATCTGCAAATGTTGGTGAATCAAGATAGCGGCACAGAGTATAAAGAAGGCGTAGATAGGGTAGCTGATCTGTGCATTGATAAGCTGACATCATTTGGGTGTAGTTTTGAGAGGATACCAAGTGAGGTATATGGGGATACGATTATAGCTAAGGTAGAATCGTCTTCCAGGCGCAAAGTGCTTTTAGTAGGGCATATGGATACAGTCTATCCAAAGGGAACAACTGAGTTACGTCCATTCACTATAAAGGGCCAATACGCATACGGCCCTGGCGTAGCTGACATGAAATCTGGGCTTCTCCTAGGAATCTATACTCTGAAATTGTGTAAGCACATAGTGCAGAATCTGGACAAAGAAGTAGTAATGGTGCTCAATAGTGAAGAAGAGGTGGGTTCTCCCTTTTCTGCAGAGATAATTAGAAATGAAGCCAAGGGTGCTACAGCTGCCTTCGTCTTAGAACCCGGTAGACCTAGGTCCTCTGTAGTAGTAGCTCGTAAAGGCGTATATAACTATGAGCTTATAGCTAGGGGCAGGTGTGCGCACGCAGGTGCAAACCCTCAGGACGGTCGCAATGCTATCGTGGCTCTAGCTAAGGCTATTACGGAAATAGCTCAATGGGATAAATACCCTAAGGGTGTGACTATCAATGCTGGGACGATTAGTGGAGGTACCAAGCCAAACGTAGTACCTGACTTTGCGAGTGCCTATCTGGATGTAAGGGTGCGTCGGGCTGCTGATCTTGAAACAGTAGAAGAGCACTTTGCCCAGATTTCTGAAAGACTATCCAAGGATGGTGTAACTGTGCATTTCTATAGAGTCGGATCGTGCTTTCCCCCAATGGAACCATCCGAAGGTAATCGTAGGCTTTACGGTCTAGCTAAGGATTTAGCCAAGGAGATTGGATTTGAGCTGGGTGCTGTTGAGACCGGGGGAGCGTCTGACGCAAATAACATAGCTATGATGGGGGTTCCAGTCCTAGATGGATTGGGCCCGGTAGGAGAAAAAGCTCACAGTCCTGAGGAGAGGATGTTTGTACCAAGTATAGCTGAAAGAGGTGCGTTGCTTTCGTCGCTTATTTTAAAGGTCTGAGTCATGAGAGGTACAATACTCCTCTCATGACTCAGTTTGCTGTTCTACCTATTTGGGGTTAGCGGAATGAAGGACTTCCCAGCTATCGATGAAGCGTTCTTAAGGTTGAGAACGCTGATTTTGGCAGCTACCTTGTAAGCTATATTCCTGATGGCCTCTGCCTGGGGGGAATCGGGAGCAGTTACCAGGATAGGTTGTCCTGAGTCTCCTCCCATTCTGATGGCTGGATGCAGAGGCACTTCTCCCAAGAAATCTAGCTTGAGTCTCTTTGCAGTCTCCTCGCCACCATGCCCAAAAATGTCAGTTCTCTCGTTGCAGTGAGGGCATATGAAGTAACTCATGTTCTCTATGAGTCCCAGGATTGGCACGTTAAGCTTCTTGAACATGGCTATGCCTCGTCCTACATCTGCGAGGGCTACGTCCTGGGGAGTCGTCACAATCACAGCTCCTGAGAGAGGCACAGATTGAGCCAGAGTTAGAGATGCATCACCAGTGCCTGGTGGAAGATCAACTATCAGGTAGTCCAGTTCTCCCCAATCGACTCTCATCAGGAGCTCCTGGATCATCTTGCCCACCATTGGTCCTCTCCAAATAGCTGGAGTATCGGCCTGCATGAAGAACGCTGTGCTTATTAGCTTTACTCCATGGCTTTCGGCAGGGATTAGACGTTCGCCTTCCTGTGCTGGTGGTATCTCTACTCCGAGCATGATGGGAATATTAGGACCATGTATATCTGCATCCAATAGCCCTACTCTAGCACCACTCTGTTGTAGCGCTACGGCTAAACCAACGCTCATAGTGCTTTTGCCTACTCCCCCCTTAGCGGAAGCAACTGCGATAGTGTGAGCCACCCCTGGAAGTAACTGCGTCATGGGTCCAAATCTTCTGGGAGTAACTCTTGAATTGAAATCTATCTTGACTTCCTTTAGTTCATCAAGCCTAGATAGTGCTTGCCTAATATCGGACTCGATACGGGATTTCAATGGACATGCAGGTGTAGTAAGTGTGATCTTAAGATATAACCTGTCTCCCTCTAGCTTGAGAGTATCTACCATCTTCAGGGAGACTATATCTCTCCCTAATTCAGGATCTTGCACGGTAGATAACACTTCCAATATATTCTTTTCATCTAGATGGGTACTATTGTTGCCGCCAAACATATACATCTCCTAAGACCGTTCGAAAGGCAAAATTGTATTTTCGGTCCAAGCTATTCTATATGGCTGTTCATATTGCAGCAAGCATAGTAACCTTATAAACGGAGGTAAGTTGTATGAGTTATATTGATTTTGAGCAATTTTCCGAAGTTGACATAAGGGTAGGCAGGATTATAAGTGTTGAGGCTTTCCCCGAGGCTAGAAAGCCTGCCTACAAGCTGACGATAGATTTTGGTTCTTCGATAGGAACTAAAATGTCTAGCGCGCAGATAACTGATAACTACTCACCAGGTGATCTAGTAGGTAAGTTGGTGTTAGCAGTTTGCAATCTACGGCCCAAAAGAATAGCTGGTTTTGTCTCAGAAGTGCTCGTACTCGGAGTGCCAGATGAAAATAACAATGTAGTGCTTGTGTCTCCTGATAGGGAAGTGCCGCTAGGAGGAAAGCTATACTAGCAACTAGTACCGGAGGATTCCTGTGAGGATTTTAGCTATAGATGTAGGTACAGGCACTCAAGACATACTCCTGTTTGATACCGAACAGACAGTTGAAAATGCTCTGAAGATAGTCATGCCCTCACCAACTCTAATAATCTCTAGGAGGATCAGGCAAGCTACCTCAAAAGGACACTCGATACTTTTCTATGGCTACCAGATGGGAGGGGGACCATCGGCTTGGGCTCTTAGGGATCATGCGTTAGCAGGACTTCCAGTTTTTGCCACCTCTGAAGCTGCGCAGACACTGGATGATGATCTTTTGAAAGTTGAGTCTCTAGGTGTAAAGATAGTCAGCGAGGACGAGGTGAAGAACCTGAAGGTAGATGTAGTTATTAGGTCGGGCGATGTTATGCTGGAGCAGATCTTGAGCGCCTATGCTTTCTTTGGTGTAGAGACTAAATTTGATGTGGTCGCTGTAGCAGTATTTGATCACGGGAAAGCTCCGCCTGATATCAGTGACAGGAAGTTCAGGTTCGATTACATTCGCAAAGTTATGGCTAATGGGGAAGGTCTGGCTGGTTTTGCGTATCGTATAGACGACGTCCCACAAAGTATGTCAAGGCTTGCAGCGGTTGCTGCCCAGCTAGGAGGCTATACCGACGCGATAGTGATGGATACTGCTCCAGCAGCAATCCTTGGTGCTCTTGAAGATCCTGCCAGCAGGCCAGATGATCAGTGTTCATCGGTAGTAGTAAATGTTGGCAACTTTCACTCCTTAGCTTTTCATGTAGATAGGCAAGGAGTCTTGGGTTTGTTCGAGCATCACACAGGAGAGATTAGCCCTGGATTTCTCGAGGAACTACTATTGGAGTTAGCTTCTGGTCAGCTTACCAATCAGAAAGTCTTTGATTCCATGGGGCATGGCGCTGAGATCTTTAGGATTCCTGATTCAAGATCTACAAAGTATGTGGTGGTAGGCCCACAACGAAATGTATTGTATGACTCCGATCTCAAGCCATATTTTGCTGTTCCTCATGGAGATCAAATGCTCGTAGGATGTTACGGGCTATTGAGAGCAGTGGCTCATAGGTTTCCTAATTATCGTGAAGAGATAATAACTAGCCTTGAGCGTAAAGAAGTTATCCAACCCGACTGGTAAGGTATGGATCTGCAGACTCTCAAGTTCCTGCTTTCTGATGCTGGACAGAATCTAATCGCGGAGCTCAAAACTCTTATGTCTAACGATACCAGTGAGCTGCGATCCCAAGAGATTCTAAGATCGAAGTATCCTTCTTGGTCGGTGAGTGCTGCTGTAGAGCTTCTGCTTTTAAGACACAGAGCAAGGGATAAATTTAGTCGAGCGGACAGGATGTTCTTTACTAGGGTGGGGTTAGAACAATCCTCTTCTGAGGTGGTATCCAGATATAGAGCTCAACGTTACAAGCTGTTTGAGAATATTGCTGATCTCTGTACAGGTATAGGGGGAGATTTAATATCTCTTGCTGAGGGGAGATCTTGTACAGCGGTTGATATTGACCCTGTACATCTTATGATGGCAGAGGTGAATGCTAATGTCTACGAAGCTCGACCACCAGATACTGTACTTGCAGATGTTAGAGAGTTAGCATTCGAAGATTTTGAAGCCGTATTTATAGACCCCTCTAGGAGGGCACAAGATAAAAGAATACTAGACCCTAGATTTGGGGAACCTCCACTTGATTGGTGCCTTTCGATATCAAGTAGGATCAAGAACATTGGGATCAAGACTTCTCCAGGTCTTGACAAGGCTATAATCCCTGATGGTTGGGAAGTTGAGTTTATTTCCCTTAGAGGAGATCTGAAAGAGGCTGTCTTATGGTCACCTAGCATGTCTACTGCGAAAAGAAGAGCTACTTTATTACCGGGAGAACATACACTAGCGGCATCAAGCGTTGCACCAGCAGTTGTGGATCATCCGGGTAGATATATTTTAGATCCAGATCCGGCTGTTACGCGTGCAGGGTTGGTCTCAAACCTTGCCCGAGAGATAGATGCCTGGATGCTGGACGAAAGAATAGCGTTCTTGTCTGCTGATAGTTACATCTCCACACCTTTCGCTAGGACCTGGGAGGTAGTGTACTCAGGAAGATGGAGCTTAAAGCAGCTTAGGTCGGTTTTGATTGATCTTGATGCTGGATCCATAGACATACGGAAGCGTAGATCTCCATTAGATACTGATCAGCTTCGTAAGAAGCTTGGTGCAGCACTGAAAGGGAACAAACGGTATATGATTTTCCTAACCGAAATTAGAGATAAACCTTGGATGTTTATTTGCAGTTAGGATTGGGCTTAACCTGATCTCTTTTGAAGAATGATTGCTATCCAATCGGATTCTTGTATTAGATCTATTGGTTTAAGGCCATGGGCTGTTAGTGATAATGCAACCTCATAATACCTCTCCTCGAGAATGCCTGATACTACTAGATAACCCTTATCCGACATTATCTCCTGAAATCTAGGAGAAAGATCTATTATCACGCTTGCTATGATGTTGGCTGCTATGAAGTCGTATTGAGCAGCTGCTTTCTCTATAGAACCTTCCAGGACTTGTACCTTATCAGAGATACCGTTTCTCTCGACTGTAGACATGGCTGCGGATACTGCTACTGGATCTATATCTACTGCCAATACCTGCTTTGCTCCAAGCTTGGCCATAGCAGCAGCCAGGATTCCAGATCCTGTTCCAAGGTCGAGACAAATAGATCCTTCGTGCATATATTTCTCGATTGCATCCAGGCATAAACGAGTAGTTGGATGAAGTCCTGTACCAAATGCCATCCCAGGATCCAGCTCTATAACTATCTCGTTATTTTGCGGATTGTAATCAAGCCATGCGGGCTTGATTACCAATCTCTTACCTGCATGGATTATTGGATAGTGGGCCTTCCATGCCTCCATCCAATCTTGTGGGGATATTACTCTTATTTGTGGAATACCTACAGGTCTGATCTGATTTAGGTGCCATAGCGATTTAGTAATTTCATCGATTGCCTGCTGAGAATATTGATCTTCTGCTATGTAAGCTGAAATTATAACTGGCTTTGTTGTATCGATTACATAATTGCCCCAGCTTAACTCATCAACTATTGGTTCCTGTATAACCACTGTATGCTGGTAGCCGTATCTAGAGAAAATCTCTATTACAGAGTCAACGGCTTCTCGGTCAGCCTCTACCTTGATCTCTATCCAATTGATGTCTTTACCTTTATTGGCTTGCGTTGTTTCTTCTATACCCAAAAAGCAACTCCTATTTCTTGTCCTAGTATGTTCTAAACCAAGAGAGCGCCAACTTGGCGCTCTCCTAGTAATCACGGGACTAATTTTACTAGCTTTCTTATGACAGTAGGCTCTGCTCAGTTTCCTTGTCGAACACGTGAATCTTGTTAGTGTCGAACTTGACTGCTACGGTCTGTCCCGGCTGGAAGTGCATGTCTGGGTGTACCCTGGCAACAAACAGCTCGTCACCCGCCAAGAGGTGTAGTATTGTCTCATTACCTAGAGGCTCAACCACGTCTACTTTAATATTTGCCGTATCCTCGCTTGGCGCTTCTGGATAGACCTCGATATTCTCGGGTCTTATACCTAGAACGATCTCCCTATTGTTGTAACGACCAACTGCATCCTTCATTCTTGGAGGTACCTCAACAGTGAAGGCATCATGATTTAGATATACACGATCGCCTTCCATAGATACTCTTACATCAAAGAAGTTCATTGCTGGGCTGCCTATGAACCCAGCCACGAACATGTTAGCAGGTCTATCGTAAAGCACTTCTGGCGTATCTATCTGCTGAAGCACTCCATCCCTTAGGACCGCTATACGGTCACCCATGGTCATAGCTTCTGTTTGGTCGTGGGTAACGTAAATTGTAGTAGTCTGTACTCTCTGGTGGAGTTTAGATATCTCGGCTCTTGTTTGAACTCTTAGCTTAGCATCAAGGTTTGACAGGGGCTCGTCCATAAGGAATACCTGTGGCTCACGCACTATAGCTCTGCCAAGTGCTACTCTCTGCCTCTGGCCGCCGGATAGAGCCTTGGGCTTTCTGTCCAACAGGTGCTGTATACCGAGCATACGAGCTGCCTCTTTGACGCGCCTGTCTATCTCAGCCTTCGGCGTCTTTCTCAACTTTAGTCCGAATGCCATGTTATCGTAGACGCTCATGTGCGGATATAAAGCATAGCTCTGGAACACCATTGCTATGTCTCTATCTTTGGGAGGAACGTCGTTCACTCGTCTGTCACCTATGTACAGGTCGCCAGAGGTAACGTCCTCAAGTCCTGCTATTAGTCTAAGAGCTGTACTTTTACCACAACCCGATGGCCCTACCAAAACAAGGAACTCTCTGTCCCTCACCTCGAGAGTTAGGTCATTTACCGCTGTGACATTGCCAAACTGTTTAGTTACATGGTCGAATACGACTCCAGCCACCCTAATCCTCCTTAGATAAGGTTGTATTGTAGATACTGGTTATATAGATCATATATAATTTTGAGCCTCTTTGCGGAAAAGGATATACCTAGTTTGGGAATCTGTCAAGTGTTAAGCAATGTTTAGTTGTTATGACGCGGAACGAAATATAACTATCTCTCTTTTGCTGTAGGATTTAGAAAAGGCAAAAGACTCATGGCGATACTTACAAAAGACGAGAAGAAGCGTGCCGCAGTGGTATCTGTAAGTGCGGCTATAATACTAACTCTAGCTAAATTGCTAGTAGGTCTAGCTACTGGTAGCCTTGGCATGCTGTCAGAGGCTGCTCATTCTGGATTGGATCTAATCGCTTCCCTTATAACCTTTTTGTCTGTTAGGATAGCTGAAGCTCCCGCAGATAGTGAACATCCTTATGGTCATGGAAGGTTCGAGAATCTTTCTGCCGTTGTTCAGTCAATTCTCCTCAACTTTACAGCGCTCTTTATCATTTATGAGTCAATCCAGCGCATATTTGTAAATGAAGCCCTAGTAGAGCCTAATGCTCTGGCTTTTATTGTAATGGGGCTTAGCGTAGCAATCGATTACTGGCGATCAGGGATGCTCGCTCGAGTCGCTAAGAAGTATCATAGTCAAGCTCTTGAGGCTGATGCCCTGAACTTCAGAGCTGATATGTTCAGCTCGTTAGTCGTGATATTAGGTTTGGCTATAACAGCGTATGCTCAGACCTACGTGGGTGTGAACTCTTTCCTTTACAAAGCCGATGCGGTAGCTGCCGCTATAGTTGCGTTGTTCATAATGTTTATGAGTATCAGACTTGGGCTAAAGGGTATAAAGGTGCTGTTGGATACTGTACCCTCTGACCTGCAAACTCGCATGACTGAAGCTGCCGCATCGGTACCTGGAGTTTTGCGTTCTCAGCCAGTCAGGTTAAGAGAATCGGGTGATAGATTATTTGCAGATGTAGTAGTAACTGTCCCCAGAACTATAACTCTGTCGGAAGCTCACGATATAACTGAGAGAGTCGAGGAATCTCTTCGTCGGGTAGAACCTAGAACAGAGGCGGTTGTTCATGTGGAACCAGGCGTTACTGATCAAGAGACCGTGCTGGATAATATAAGGGCTATTGCTCAGCAGATGGGCATAAGGACTCACCATGAAGAGGTGCATCAGGTAGAGGGTGGACTAGAGGCATCCTTACATATAGAGGTCCCTCCTGATCTTACTTTACGGGATGCTCATTCCCTTGCACATAGGCTGGTGTCAGCTTTGCGCCATGAAACGCCCAGCCTTTTGAGGGTGGACACGCATATCGAGGTGATATCCGAATCTCCTGGTGAAAGAGTCGAGATAAAGCGATCAGATACCGATCTCAAGAGAAAGCTAAAGCTACTGGCTGAAAGTGCAGTCCCAGGATGCCTTTGTAAGGAAGTGAGAGTGTACAGATCTGATGAAGGCCTGCAGGTAGTGTTGCACTGCCAGTTTCCTGGCGACCTCTCAATATCTAACGTACACCTAGATACAGAGAAGATCGAGCATGTTGTTAGAGACGAAATCGGAGAGGCTACAAAAGTCATAGTACATGCTGAGCCTGATTAGTCTCTAGACTCCCTTATTCTCGCAATTAACAAAGCTAAAACGAACATTAGTAACGCGATTACCAATGTTCGAATCAAATCATCCCATGGCATACTTATACTCCTAGTTACGAACTCCTAGTTACGAGAGCATGTTCATTCTATACTGGACATATGAATAAGGATAACATGATGTTACCAGGTATGGAAAACACTAACGAGCAAGAGGATATACACTCTCAACCCTTAGCTGCTCGAATGAGACCCAGAAATATTGATGAGATAGTGGGGCAGGAACATCTTCTCGGTCCAGGTAAGCCACTGAGAGCAGCAATAGAGCGAGATTCCATACCATCCATCATACTATGGGGACCTCCTGGTACTGGGAAGACCTCTCTCGCTATGGCCATAGCCCAAACAACATCCTCAAATTTCGTGCATCTAAGTGCTGTTAGTGTAGGAGTCCCAGAGCTGCGTCGTGTGATAGAAACCGCGATTGGACTGAAACGCAACCTGGGAAAGAGGACGATTGTATTTCTAGACGAGATACATAGATTTAATAAAGCTCAGCAAGATGCAGTACTGCCTCATGTTGAAAATGGAAGTATTACCCTGATCGGAGCCACCACTGAGAATCCCAGTTTTGAAGTAAACTCTGCTTTGTTATCTAGGTGTAGAGTATATGTGCTCAACCCACTGAGTGAGGAGCATATCAAGCTGATCCTGAGGAGAGCGATAGGGGATAAGGATAGAGGTCTAGGTTCATACGCTCTACAGGTGGACGACGATGCCTTAGAATTTCTGGCAAATCTGGCTAACGGTGATGCCAGGATAGCCCTGACTGCTCTGGAAATGGCGGCACGTGTTGCTAGCGGCGGTCGTATAGACGTGGACCTGATCAGAGAAGTGGTCCAACGTAAGGTACTCCTCTATGATAAATCTGGCGACCAACACTATGATCTTATTAGTGCCCTTCACAAAAGCATAAGAGACTCAGATCCTGATGGTTCACTTTACTGGTTAGGTAGGATGTTGGAGGCAGGAGAGGACCCACTATATATAGCTCGAAGGCTCATCCGGATAGCCACTGAAGATGTCGGTATGGCTGATCCGAATGCTCTTGTTGTTGCCGTAGCAGCACAACAGGCTGTGCATTTTGTGGGTATGCCCGAAGGCAATCTGGCACTTGCTGAGGCTGTTGTATATCTTTGCAAGGCCCCTAAGAGCAATGCCCTCTATCGTGCTTATGAGAAGGTCAAAGAGGATATCGAGACTACGAGAAATGAGCCTGTGCCGTTGCATCTGAGGAATGCTCCTACATCTCTTATGAAGGCTCTAGGATATGGCAGGGGTTATAAGTACGCCCATGATTTCCCTGATGCTAAGGTAGATCAGGAACACTTACCAGAGCCATTGAGAGGCAGGAAGTATTATATACCAGACGATAGTTCTACTTCCTAGGAGCTTGTTCATGGAGTGGACCCTTACGCAGGGTCCACTCCATGAAAATATTTCTAACTTGCCTTTACAATCCCGACCAGCACTTCTTGATCGTTTATCTCCAGCTTCTCTTGATATGCACCATCTGGACTGCCTTGCATGTTAATAGACTCAGCTAGAGTTTCGTTTTTAATGTAGTCTGCATACTTGTCAACCGCCCTCAGGACTTCGTCTTCTCCTTGCAGATAGATACGTATGCGATCCTCTATCTCTAGGCCAGCTGACTTGCGCATACTTTGTACATGCCTGACTACATCACGCGCTATTCCCTCATACAGGAGGTCTTCCGTGATTTCAGTGTCAAGAGCTACTACATAACCATTGGCGCTTGCGCTTGCCAAGCCAGGGCGATTGTTTTCACGAACTAGGATCTCTCCAGGTTGAAGTTCTATCCTTTGTCCTTCCACATCGATTGATACCGCTTCACCCGATGCTACCTTTTGAGCGACAGAGAACGCATCCATTGCAGATAGGGACTGTCGGATCTTAGGTACCAGCTTGCCATACTTGGGTCCTAGAACTGGTAGATTAGGTAGTATTGTGTATTCGACTAGGTCTCCAGCCGAAGCAACAAGCTCCATCTCTTTGATGTTGAGCTCATCCAGTATCTGATCCTGAAGCCTTTTAACATACTCAGCTGACTGTGCGTCAGGTGTTTTGACCAGTATGCGTCTTAGAGGTTGCCTTACTTTGATATTCGACTCATTTCTAGCTGCCCTACCTAGCTCCACAACCTGGAGTACTGCTTCCATAGATCTTTCCAACTCTATATCTAACATCTCAGAGTTAGATACTGGGAAGTCACAAAGGTGGACGCTTTCTGCAGCATGGGAATCGTGGGTTCTAACAAGATTCTGATACATCTCTTCGGCGATGAATGGTATGAAAGGAGCTACTAGCTTGCTCAAAGTAACCATGCAGTTGTAAAGTGTGTAATAAGCTGCCTGCTTATCGGCATCGTTTACACTCTTCCAGAAACGCCTCCTGTTACGCCTTATATACCAGTTAGAGAGTTCGTCTATGACAAATCTCTCTATCTTCTTTGTGGCGTTCATCATGTCATACTGATCCATGAAATACCTGACATCGTTGATGAGAGTGTTGAGTCTGGAGAGTATCCATCTATCCAGCAGCGTCAAGTGATTTTTGTCAAATTCTGTAGTGGGAGTGTAGTTGTCTAATCTAGCATAGGTTACAAAGAAGCTGTAGGAGTTCCATAGCGGGAGGATAAATCTTCTTCTTACCTCGTCACCTATACGGTAACCAAAGTTTAGGTTCTGCGCCGGGTTGTGGGTACAGAACAACCAGCGCATTACATCCACACCCATCTTATCTGCAGCATCATCAAACCATATGGCGTTACCCTTGCTCTTGTGCATCTCTTCGCCCTTCTCATCTCTCATTAGGGCGTACCCTAGCACAGTCTTGAATGGGGGTTTGCCTTCAAGGGTAGCACTCATCGTAAGTAGTGAGTAGAACCAGTTTCGAAATTGCCCCGGGAAGCTTTCAGTTATGAAATCTGCAGGAAACCATTCTTCCCAGTATTTACGGTCATGGCGATAGCACAAGGTTGAGAAGGGTACGATGCCGGCGTCCAACCATGGATTACCAACATCTGGAATACGGCTAACTTTTTCTCCACAGTTTTTGCATGCTATCTTGACTGCATCTACCCAAGGTCGATGTGGGCTATGGCCTTCGAACTGTTCCCATCCTTCGACAGCTCTTTCCCTTAGTTCGATTTCGGATCCTATGACCTCGAATGTACCACATTTCTGACATTCATATATCGGAAGAGCCAGCCCCCAATATCGCTTTTTGCTGATCATCCAGTCTTCCATGTTTCTCAGCCAGTCCAGCTCTCTATCTTTGCCAAAGGACGGGATCCAATTTATCTGCTCTGTTATATCCATAAGCAGTGGGCGCAGCTCATCCATTGAGATGAACCATTCATCCACTAGCCTAAAAACGAGCTCTGTACCACAACGCCAGCAAACTGGATATCTATGCAAGTAGTTTTGAGTTCTATATAGTATTCCCTTTGTCCTGAGGTTATCTGCTATGTCCTTGGCTACATCATGTACGTATTTGCCAGTAAGCTGGCCGAAGCCTTCCAAGAACACTCCTGATTCATCGATTGGAGCTATTACCGGCAGGTCGAACTCTTTGGAAAGAGCGAAGTCCTCTTGACCGCAACCAGGAGCTATGTGGACTATTCCTGTACCTTCATCTGGGCTAACCTCGTCCCAAGCTATTACTCTGTGTTCTTGTACCTGTACGGGTAGCTCATCAAATGGTCCCTTATACTTCCACCCCAGTAGATCCGACCCTTTGAGCTTTTCGAGCTCCTCGTAATCTCCCTTGATAGCATTCTTTACGGCATCAGCGGCAAGATAATAGATCTCATCTCCTTGTCTGATTTTTACATAATCTAGATCTGGGTTGACAGCTGCAGCTACATTCGAGGTCAGTGTCCAAGGAGTTGTGGTCCACACAAGCAGATGCTCGTTATCTCGGTCTAGCAGAGGGAACTTAACGAATAGGCTGAGGTGCTGGATCTCTCTGTAACCCTCAGTAACTATCTCATGTTGAGAAATACCTGTGCCGCATCGAGGGCACCAAGGCATAACATCATGACCCTTGTAGATCCATCCTTTTTCGTAGCACTTCTTCAGGAATCCCCATATGGTGTAATTGTTCTCGTCCGACATAGTAAAGTAGGAGTTGTCCCAATCCATCCACTCAGCCAAGCGAATGGATTGCCTGGTTATAATGTCAGCAAAGTGTAGTACCCTTTGCTTGCATTCTTCTACGAACTTGTCTATGCCGAACTTCTCGATATCTCGCTTAGTCTTGAGGCCAAGCTCTTTTTCAACCTCAACTTCGACCCATAGCCCTTGGCAATCAAATCCGTTCTGATATCTCTGACGATGACCAAGCATTGTATGATATCTCTGTACTACGTCTTTATAGGTCCTACCCCAAGCATGGTGCACACCCATAGGATTATTGGCTGTTATAGGCCCATCTAGGAAAGAGAATTTTTCTGGAGAGTTATCATTCTTATGTAGATATTTCTCTAGTATTTGGTTTTGATTCCACCAGTTTTGTATTTCGTGCTCTAACTTGACGAAGTCAGATTTATTCTCTACCTCTTTGAACATAGTGAAACCTCCTTGTTGCGGAGTACTCGTTAAATTCAAATGGCTCGTCCTCAGCTGAGGACGAGCCGATCATTACCAGCCCGCGGTACCACCTCTGTTAGCGTTGCCGCTCTCTCAGTGGATGCGATATCACATCCTGCCACTGATAACGGGTGGCAAATCCGTCCGCGTCTACTGCGCTTTCGCGGTTCGGGCGGAGGCTCTGGAATGATCTTCAGCTCGCCCCACGGCATCTGGCTCTCACCTTACCCAGACTCTCTGTGCCGCGTAACTCGAGCCTACTAGGTTTCCTTCACAGCCTTTAGACGATTCTACTTTTGCTAAAAAGCATATCAGGAACCTTGCTCACTGGGCAAGATGTAAACATAGTCAGGACGTATGATATGATTTTAAGTGAAATAGTGTAGCCTGAGAGTTGAGTCCTTGGAACCGCTAGTTCTTGTACTTAATTACAATTACGAACCCCTAAACGTCTGTAATGCTAAGCGTGCCCTCGTAATGGTCTATAACGGTAAGGCCGAAGTTCTGGAGCTCAATGGACATATTATCCATACTCCGTCTAGCAGTTATAGGTGTCCTTCGGTAATCAGGCTATCTCACTTGGTGAAGCGTCCCAGGCCAAGACTTCGACTTACTAGGAAAGAAGTGTTCGCTCGCGATAATTACACATGCCAATATTGTGGTAAGCGCACCAGGGATTTAACGTTGGATCATGTTATACCTAGATCTAGAGGTGGAAGGCATACTTGGACCAACTTGGTAAGCGCTTGCAGAGCTTGCAATCATCGTAAGGGTGGTAAGAGCCCCGAGGAGGCTAGAATGAGGCTTCTGAACGAGCCAAAGGAGCCCCGTGTTAGCCCTCACTACATACTCCTACAGAAAATACAGCACAGTATAAACGAAGAGTGGCTCAAGTACCTACCTTCGAGTTGGTAGTACTGATATCCTTTTGATTAGGTTCTATCTCCTTATACTTTCCAAATATCTTAGAGATTCTTTTTGCTTGTGAGGTGATATTGGTGCTGGATCTTAGACTTATAAGAGAGCATCCAGATATAGTCAAGACAGGCCTCAAGCGTAGAGGTTCAGATGCTCCTATAGACGAGGTGATTGCTCTTGATTCCAGAAGGAGGAAGATACTTACAGAGGTTGAAGGACTTAGATCCGAACGCAACAAGGTATCAAAGCAAATACCTAGAATAAGTGATAAGACCGAGAGAGAATCTCTTATATCTCAGATGCGTCAGGTAGGAAACCAAATTGAGTCTCTGGAAAGTGAGCTGCGTGAGGTCGAGTCCAAGCTACATACGTTGTTGCTACAGATACCCAACATTCCCGATCCTGAGGTCCCTGACGGTAAAGATGAAAGCGATAACGTAGTTGTACGTCAACATGGGGAGCCTAGGGAGCTACCTTTTGATGCTAGGCCCCATTGGGAGATAGGCGAGAGGCTTGGGATAATAGATTTTGCTCAGGGACAGAAGATCAGTGGATCGCGTTTCTATGTACTTCATGGGGATGGAGCTAGGTTACAAAGGGCTCTCATAACTTGGATGCTTGATCTACGTAGGCAAGAAGGATACAAGGAGGTTTATCCTCCAGCAATAGTAAAAGAAGAGACTTTATGGGCATCGGCTCACTTACCTGATTTCGAGGATACAATGTATCATGATGTCGAAGACGACGTGTGGTTTATTCCTACTGCGGAAGCTCCTCTAACCGGGATCCACATGAACGAGATAATACCAGTAGAGTCTCTTCCAATTAGGTATGCTGCTTATACACCCTGCTTTAGAAGGGAGAAGATGAGTGCAGGCAAGGATGTGAGGGGTATCAAGAGAGGACACCAGTTTGATAAGGTGGAGATGTACCACTATACCCTCCCAGAGGACTCTCCAAAACAC
>JBHORE010000221.1:0-13020 GCA_042408415.1 Thermobaculum sp. | reverse complement strand
TTGGAGCTTTCTCAGCTGGTAAAGGCGCTTGAGGAGAGGTTCGGCGTCACCGCAGTTGCCCCTGTAGCTGCCGCTGGTGTAGCTGCTGCGCCTGGAGCTGCTGCTCCGGCTGAAGAGCTGGAGGAGCAGACTGAGTTCGATGTCGTGCTCACCGATGTAGGGGCCAACAAGATTGCCGTTATCAAGGCGGTGCGTGAGCTAACAAGCCTCGGCCTGAAGGAGGCTAAGGACTTGGTCGAGTCTGCTCCAGCTCCTGTCAAGCAGGGTGTGTCCAAGGAAGAGGCACAGGCAGCAGTTGCTAAGCTGCAGGAGGCTGGCGCTAAGGCTGAGATGAAGTAGCTTTTCTGTTTGACAAGTGGAGGGGTGTTCCCCCTCCACTTGTAATTTGGCACCTTGGGTTTGGTATAATCTGATTGCCGGGGCGTGGCGCAGCCTGGTAGCGCACCAAGCTGGGGGCTTGGTGGTCGGAGGTTCAAATCCTCTCGCCCCGACCTCAAATCGTGCAGGGGCTTGAAGCAAATAGCTTCAAGCCCTTATTTGTTACCAGTTTGGTTTTTAGGATGGGGATGGAGTGGGTGTTTCTTGCGTCGTTATCCTTATCTTTACCTGCTGGGGATCAATAGTCACACTATCGATTACTTTGTTGTTTTCGTCGTAAGCTTGTACCTCTGCTGTTATCTCCGTCCCAGGGTTCAGGGTCTGCTGGTTGATGTTAGCTACTACCTTTTGTACTCTTGTTAGCTGGTTCATAGTCCCGCTGACGGTCACTTCCTTGGGCTCTATAGTGAACTTGAGCTTACTATTTGTGTTTATCCCTTGAGGACTAATCTGGACTTGTACTGGATACTTTCTAGAGAGTATCTTTCTAAGAATTACTCTTACTCTTCTCGGTGAGACATCTACGATCTGTGCTCCTGGTAATCCCTCAACCTGTACTGGGAGAGTATGTACTCCGGGACCTACCCCGGATAGATCCACGTAAGCTCTGGGCCTGTCTATTTGTCCTCCTAGTACGGGACTAAGTGGTTGTATGGTTACAGTCACGGTAGGCACCCTACTAACCAGTACCATGTCCGGAGGGAGGTTACGGAGTTCTACCTCGACTGCAGGGTAAAGTATCCGCTGGGTATCTATTGTGGAGGTGACATATAGCCATAGCAGTATGGCCATGCCTAAGGCTATGGCTGCCCGAGGTAATCTGGAAGATATAGCTTCAAGCTTGGAGCTGGGGATCTTCGTAGCTACGAAGATCCTTCTCCAGGGAACTTCCTTCATAGAGATAGTATATCTTGAGTATCAACTTTATTGCTTGGGTAGATACCTGTTTTATTTAAGAAAAGCATTAGCAAGCTTGTAAGATCAAACAACTCTATAGCAAATGGGATGAAACCAAAGAAACCTAGCCAAGGCATCTCAAAGTAGTGAGGTCCTGCACTCAGAGGGTAGGGAATGGTATACTTCCACCTGCCCTCAGCCCAGTAGTTCCAGAATTCCCATAGCGCTCCGGTTATTACTCCAGCGATAAGCAGGCTTATTAGACGCGTCGTCCTGCCTTTTACTAGGTCACCAATGATGGAAGGCGCGTTTAGTATGTACAGTACAGGGTCGAGCAGCAGGATAAATCCGATCCAGACAAGTGCAAACATGTAGCTTGCCACTCGTTGGGGCATCAGTAGAGGTAGGATCAAACATAGAGCTCCTGATACGATAGATAAAGTCAGTAACTTTTGCCTTGGCATCCATTCGTTGATCCTTACTCTTGGAGCTAGGAAAGCTCTGACGAAGTCAGCTGACTCAAGTACTCCTGGAATTATTGTTGCGAATGCCCATATGTATCCTAGGAGCCTCAGGGTGATGTCTTGAGGGAGTCCGAAATATTGCCAGTTTCTTAGATGCAGGTTGTAACCTTCGAATACTAGCCACGTAATTATGGACCAGGGTAGCATAATAAGAAACAAGCTGGGTCTGGTAGTTATAAGAGATTTGCCAGTTTTGACCTTGACTAGCCCATCAACCAGCAATATATAGCCGGTCCATACTATAGGCGTGAAGAAGGTGGGTACGGGTTCTACTTTAAGGAAGAGTAGTACCTCAGCAAGGACTATCCATACAGCTCCTACCCAAAGGTAGGCGGGAATATGGGTTTTATTGGAGTATCTAAGACTTGTGCTCATATCTAACTAGGTTTGAGAGCTGCTGTGAGGAACCTCATCAGCCTCTCTTCAGTAAAGTTGCTCAGTAACCTGCCATTTTGGGCTACAGATATTACACCTGTTTCCTCGCTGACCACCACTGCTATTGCATCAGAGGTCTCGGTTACACCCAGGGCCGCTCTGTGCCTTGTTCCTCTTTCTCCCAGTACCCTCATGTTCTCACTTAAGGGTAACACACATCCAGCTGCGACTATCCTGCCTCGGCTGATGATGACGGCTCCGTCATGCAGAGGCCCGTTGGGCATAAATATGCTTTCGAGCAGTCCTGGATCTACACAGGCGTCGATCCTTGTCCCTGTGTCTGCTATATCCTCAAGTCCTGTCTCTCGCTCAATGACTATAAGCGCACCTATTCTTCTATCTGCGAGATCGGTTACAGCCTTTGTTATGTTTTGGGCCAACTTAGTTATCTCATCTGTTTCAGAATGGCTGTAGAGGGCTGAGAATGTAGTGGATGTGCCTATTCTCTCTAAAGCCCTCCTAAGCTCCGGCTGGAATATAACTGGGATAGCTACTACGAATCCTGGGAGTAGTGCTCTTTGAAGCAGGAAGTCCAGAGCTCGGAGCTTGAAGGGCGTAATTTGGAAAATTATCAGGAGCGCTACAGAAGATACCAGGATTATGGCTAATCCTCTAAGTACTGGTACAGCCCTTGTGCCTTTAACGAGTCCTAGTATCCAATAGAATATGGCCGCTACTACTAGGATGTCTATTATCGACAGTAAAGGACTGATATGATTTGTGCGACCTATTACTTCGGTCACGCTGAAGCTGCTCCATAAGGGACGAAACTCTACTTGTAGCAGTATATCAATTTATGGAAGCGTGTATAAGTATGTGCTCTAGGGCCAGGCGTATACTTTCCGTTGACTTTTTCTGGTGGGAGGGTGCTTACCCTGCTGATACCTGTAGTCTGGCGCGTCCAATACTATGTGCATAACTAACCTGGTATCAGAAAGCCTGGATCGGATACGATCGTCTATGGCCTCAGGCGGCTGGTTAGTAGTGATCACGGTAGGCATTTGAGAGTTGTATCTATGGTTTATCAGTTGGTAGAGCTTTTCTCTTGCCCAGCTTGTAGCATTCTCAGTACCGAGATCGTCCAGAACCAATAAAGGTACCTCTCGAATCATCAAGAAACGCTCGTCATAGGTTATATCGGATTTGGGGTTGAAAGTCTCTCTCAAGTAATCCAGCAGATCCGGTACTATCATAAACAGGCTGTTGCTTTGGCGGACGCTTATAGAATAGTTTACTATAGCAGCAGCCAAGTGAGTCTTACCGCTGCCGCATGGTCCGCACAGCATGATCCAGCCATGTGGGTTTTCAGCGTATTGTTTGGTGGCTTCGAACGCTGTGGCCGCTGATGGATGTACTGACGGGTCGAAATTATCGAAAGTCTTCTGCCTCAAGTGGCTCATATTGCTGAGCTCTTCGAGCTCTTTGCGCATTAATTCCTCTTTTCTTCGTGAGTAGCACTTGCATGGCCACAGCTTACCAAAGTTGGGATGATCTACGGGAACGTCAAGCCTGAGCCATCCTACCCCACCACATATAGGGCAGTCGTTTTCGTTTTTTTTAGTCTGTTCTTCTAGGAGCTCTTTTGGCAAAGCCACTGGATTATAGGAATTCTTGGGTATCTTCTTAGAGAGCTCTTTGAGTATTTCACTTAGTTCTCTGGCCATACATATCACCCAAACGCTAAATATCTGGTTCCCTGAAGGTCTCCAGGTCTGCAAACCTGGTAGTGTCCTTAAAAAAGCGCAAGGGCACTATACCCACGGGTCCGTTGCGATGTTTTGCAACATGTATCTCAGCTATGTTCTTTTTGTCGGTTTCAGGGTTATATATCTCTTCTCTATATATAAACATCACAACATCTGCATCTTGTTCTATGCTACCTGATTCTCGAAGATCTGACAGCTGTGGACGATGATCCTGCCGTTGTTCCACGGCCCTGCTTAGCTGGGATAGTGCTACGACCGGTATATTGAGTTCTCTGGCCAATCCCTTGAGCCCTCTGCTGATCTCAGATATTTCTTGGACTCTGTTATCTGTCCTGCCACTTTGCATAAGTTGCAGATAGTCTATGACTATCATCTGTACGCCTTTCTGCGCATGCAACCTGCGTGCCTTGCTGCGCAGCTCTTGCGATGAGGCTGCGGATGTATCGTCTATAAATATCGGCACCTCCGAGAGCCTGCCAATAGCTCGTATGAGCTTATCCCACTCCTCATCATCCAGGAAGCCCATCCTAAGGCGATGAGAGTCAATTCCGGTTTCCATAGCCAGCAGTCTGAGCACGAGCTGCTCAGCACTCATTTCCAGGCTGAATATACCTACGGGTACGTTGTGTTTGATTGCCGCGTTGGCTGCCATACACATGGCAAAAGCAGTTTTACCTACGCTAGGTCTTGCAGCCACTATAACAAGGTCGGATCTCTGTAGTCCTCCTGTCAGTTGGTCAAGATCTCTGAATCCTGTGGGGATGCCGACTATTTCACCCCTATGTTGATGCTGGTAGTCCAGCTTGTCGAAGAACTCTGCCAGAGCGTCTCGGAGAGATATAAAGTCTTTGGTACTCCGATTTTGAGCAACGCGATAGAGTATCTGCTCTGCTCTGTCAAGGGCTTCGTCAACCTCTAACCCTTCTTCATAGCCTAGACCGGCAATCTCGCTACCGGCTGATATCAGTCTGCGAAGGATCGCAGTTCTCTCTATTATGCGCCCGTAGTATTCAACGTGGACGCTGGTAGGTACTGAGTTCATAAGCCAAGTTAGATAACTGGCTCCGCCTACTTCCTCTGCGTATCCTCGTCGCGATAGTTCTTCATGAATGGTGACTAGGTCGGGAGGCTCACGCCTATTATATAGATCGAGTATGGCTTCATATATGCGAGCGTGAGCCTCTCTATAAAAGTCTTCAGGTCTAAGGAAAGGTGCGACTTTTATGATCGCATCTCGATCCAGCAGGAGGCTACCCAGAAGTGATTGCTCAGCTTCTATACTATGTGGTGGTAGCTTCTCCAGCGTCTCTATCAATTTAGGACTCCGATTCCACTACTACTTTTATCTTTGGTGTATGGTTAGAAGATAGCTTAACTGGCACTTCAAATGTACCTATCATGTGAATAGGTTCTTCGAGAACTATCTTGCGCTTATCTATCTCTACACCGATCTGCCTGGAAAGCACCTCGGCTATATCAGCATTAGTTATCGATCCATAGAGCCTGCCTTCGCTTCCGGTCCTTACCTTGAATTGCAACTCTTGCCCATTGATCTTGCTGGCAAGCTCTGCGGTTTGGGCTTCTGCTTTCTCCTGGCGCCTCTGCTCAGCTGCCTTGATCTGCTCCACTTGCTTGAGGGCTGCTTGAGTAGCAGGAGCTGCTAGCTTGCGTGGTAACAGGAAGTTGCGTGCATACCCATCTGCTACCTCTTTTACTGTCCCGGCGCTACCTACACCTGGGACGTCCTTGAGTAGTACTACTTTCATTTCTATTTATCCTCCAGTCGGGCAAATGAAATACTAAGGTTTATATGTGTCCAGTTGCAATAACCTTCACGAAATGGTACGTAGAGTTTTTATCTGTCGTCAAGGATCTGGGTTGTGTGATCTGAAGCTAGTTTACCTAACGGGCAATGAGCACACATCTGATAGCGGCAGAACTTTTTATAAATTTGTAGTAATCCCTGCTGATGTCTTGCTTTGTATATAAGCTTGCTGGGATTCTGGAGCTTTAAGTTAGACCGCATTAGCCTGTCTATTTTGTTGGTGGGTAGCAGTGGGATCTCCTGCCACATCTGAGTCGCGAGAGACTCAATTTGCTGGTCCTCTGTATGTCGTCCTAGCGCGACGTTGAAAGGTAGCACTACATTGACTATCATCTCCATCGCTCTGCCACGACCTATAAGAGCTATACCTCGGGAGTCGAATACCACTAATTTTTTGACAAGTGCGATATAGGACTTTGAGCTCACACGCAGGTAATCAGACAGGCTATTACTCTCCGTATATGCTCTGTAAAGTATCTCTGCCATTCCAGCTAACCTACGCCTAGGATGGTTGAGTGGCCTCATCCTCGCAAGGTTCCACTGGTAGCTGGATATCACTGCTCCCTCAGAGTTGCCTGCCAATCCGGAAGAAGTGTAAAGTAGGTCAAAAATTTCCCCAGGAGTTAGTCCCAGCAATGTCTTTACGTGGATGGATTCGGCTAATAGTCTAAATGGAAGTTTGTTGGCTGAATATCCCAGAGATTCCATGAGGGCGACGTATATGACCTGGTCGCTATGCTCATAAGATAGATCTCCTTCAAATCTTCTGCACCAACCCTCAAAACGTTCGTCAGCAGCAGAATCAATGGTCGATCTTAATGCTTCGGGGTCATTTTGGCTTATCCTCACACATGGGTTCTCTGTAAGATCGACCTTATGGCCAGCTATAAGTAATTCTTCAAATGTCATAAAACGTGATAGTTCCAAGGATGGATATTTTGAAGGGGATGGTACATCCAGCTCCCAGACAACGTGTAGTATGACATTTTCGTAAAGTGGGTTTGACTGGTGGTTGTGTCTGTACCAATCGGACATCCTTACGTGGAGCTCGATGTCTCCTCGAAGTAATTGCTTGTTACCTAGGAGTATAAGAGCGTCTCTAAAATCAGGGCCGTAGCCCCCACTCCATCTACCTCTAGAGATAATTTGTATTGGAGCTAAGTTCGAGGTTAAGCAGTGACTGGGAATTTTACCAGCTTGCCATAGTTTCCATAGAAGTTTTTCATCTATAGGATGATCACTAGCTTTAGGCAAGTTAAGCTATGCACTCTGAATAGTTTTATCTGCTTGCATACCTGCTTCTATATAGCCCTTGGCTATAGCCCTAACTATGTCTGCACGTGTGACTATTCCGACTAGTCTGTCCCCTGATAAGACGGGAACTCTGTTGATCTTGTTGTTTGTCATAAGACTACAGATAACCTCTACTGGGGTGTCTTCGCTTGCTGAGATGACCTGATTCTGCATTACATCTGCTACCGTGAATCCATTTTTGGCTATCACATCCGCTTCGCTGACTATACCTACTACACGGCCACTGTTGTCTACCACGGGGGCACCACTGATGCCTTTTTCGGTAAGAATCTTAGCTAGATCTCTTATGCTCATATCAGCAGTAACGGTGACAACCGGAGTGGTCATTATGTCTCTTGCAAGCATGTTCTCGTCCTTACTAGATTGGCTATTAGTTTATGTCTCTGCAGAGATAGGGCAAAATTATAGCACCAAAAGGCTCTTTTGCTAATTATCTAATATAGATCATAATTTTGAGTAGATTCAGAAATCTCTTTAGAGAGGTTGTGCTTGAGAGCGATCGTTTTTATTAACAGTAAGAGTGGAACAGCTAGAGCCCGTGATGAGATCAAGCAATATTTTGCTGACTACGGGTTGTTTCCGGAATTCGTTGATATAGGGCTTCTAGAAAAATCGCATGCCAAAATAGCCGAGTCAGATCTGGTAATCGCTGCTGGGGGAGACGGTACGCTTAGCAGCGTGGCAAATGCTATCTTCAGGTCAGGTTCAGGTGCTGTTATGGCCGTTCTTCCTCTTGGAACTTGTAACGACTTTGCTAAGACAGTTGGTGTATCGACTGATCTGGAGGATGCCATAAAGGTGGCCGTAGATGGCAAGGTAAAGAGGATAGATCTTATCAGGTCTGGCGAAAGGACTATCCTAAACCAGGCTAATGGTGGTTTCTCTGGGGAGATAGCACAAGGAGTTGAGGAGCAGACTGGGAAGAAAGGCGTGCTCTCATACTGGAGGGCATCGATAGAGGTGCTCAGAGATTTGCCTCGTTACGATGTAACCCTTAAGTTGGATGGAGAGGTGGTAGATCTCAGACTGCTAAACCTTACAGTCGCAAATGCGAAGTACTCTGGAGGAGGGATCCCTTTGGCTCCCCTGGCACAACTAGATGATGGCTTGATGGATATCGTGGGGATAAAGGATCAGCAGTTATTGTCTTTGGCTCCAGTATTGCCGAGAATACTTATAGGTAGTCACCTTGATTCTGAGGCTGTGTTTTACAAGCAGGCATCTTCTGTTGAGATACACTCTGAACCAGTTATGCCTTTTAGCGTAGATGGTGAACTGGACGAGTTCCAAACTGAAAGGTTTGAGGTTGTTCGGGAAGCATTAGCGGTAAAGGTCGGTGATGAGGTTGAGTAAGCTGCTCATAGCATCAGATAACCCTGGTAAACTGGCTGAATATCAGGAGTTACTGAGTGGTCTTGGGATAGAAATCGTCTCTATGAGGGATGTCGGAATTGAGCAGGCTCCCGAGGAGACAGGCAGTACTTTTGAGGAGAATGCTCTAATCAAGGCCAGGTATTGTTGGGATATGACTGGCATCCCATCCCTTGCCGATGATTCAGGGTTGGAAGTAGAAGCTCTAGGAGGAGAACCAGGTGTAAGATCTAAACGTTGGGCCGGAGAGCAGATATCTGATGCGGAGCGAAATAAGCTTTTGATAGAGAGGTTGAACAAGACCTCGTCACCCAACAAGAGCGCGCGGTTCGTGTGTGTTATAGCACTTATCGACCGTTATGGGGATGAGCACTTATTCAGGGGGGAGGTACAGGGAGTAATCATCGATCATCCTAGGGGTAGCCATGGTTTTGGTTACGATCCTATATTCTACTTGCCTGAGATTGGGAAGACGTTTGCTGAGCTGGATCTGTTGGAAAAGAATAGGGTGAGCCACAGAGCTAGGGCTGCTCAGCTAGCTGTGGACTGGATAAGGCACAATTTGTATAAGCTATAGAAGCTCTATTTGGGTATGATGCGTATCTCCTCTGGCCAAGCCAGCTGGAAGCCAAGCTTGTTCTGCAGCATGTGTTGGAAGTCTGCCAGGTGCTGCTGCATATTCCTGACTGCCCTTGGTGTGAGGCCGTGCTCCAGGCAGTAGGCAGCCAGAGCTCCAGCTGCTTCTCCTATGTTCCACTCCACAGGATGCAGCCTGTAACAACCGTTGGTGATATGAGTTACACCCAGGTTCTTACAGGCTGGTAGTACGTTCTCCACCCTTATAGGGATCAGGGCTCCAAGGGGTATCTGGAAGGGATAGCTGCTTATATCTATATAGGTTCTGCCGCCGGTGCTGGGATGCAGGTCTATTCTGTAGCTTCCCACTCCTACGGAGTCGGCAAAAGCCTCTGCCCCTCGTAGCTTGCCCCTGGCCTCCACACCCACATGTTGCTCCAGCACCGTGAACTCTGCCTTTATCCTCCTGCTCTCACGCACATACACGTGCTTGGCCAGTCTATTGGCCCCAAGCACGTCCCCGCGTAACCTCAGCTCAGGATAGCCATAGCCACCATCATGCCTGGGAGCCTCAGTCTGCATCCAGTACAACAGTGACAGGCTCAGTTGGTGTGCCTGATGTAGGTGGAAGTCTCTCTCTTGTGGGGATACTCCTACGATGGGCCCCAGCCAGTAATCGTTCTGTGGCCAGTTGACTAGGGTGATGTCGCTGGGATAGGCACCCTCTGGATAGTGCCCTCGAAAGAAGATCCGCCTGTACCTCCAGAGGTCAAAGTTACTTTGGGGATCAAAGAGCTTGTGAGTTCTGGGCTCTAAGGTCTGGGGATGCACGTCGGTCCAGCCCAACTGCTTGCCAGGCCAGAAAGAGGCCTGGTAGTTCCTCCAGAAGTCGTATTCAGAGGGTTTGTCTATTGTGTGGTCCTCACCCTCGATGAAGTCCAGCGCAAAGCACCAGGTAATGGCCTGCTGGTCCAGGGGATTGGGATCACCCTCCAGGGCATGAGGTTCGCCGGTCTGTGCCTGGCTTTCAGCTCCTATCACGTGCTCTATCTCTGCCAGCTCGAGGATATCACCTAGTTCTGTGGCATCCAGTATGTAGTCGGCATGTACCTGTAACCTCTCCTGAGACCTGAGCGCTTCCAGAGTGACCGACCGCACGGTGTCCCCATCGCTCTCGGCAGCCACTGGCCTGTGTTCCTGGAGCACTGTCAGTCGCCCTGTGGCATGGTAGGGAGATAGGAGCTCCTCAATCACGGCCAGGGCCACTCTGGGTTCGTGGCACAGGGCGCTAACGTTGCCTTTGCCTGGGTTGAGGTAGGGATCTTGCTTGGGGGATGCTAATAGTGGATAGTTGCGCCTGTAGTAATCTCTGATCTTGGTTCTCAGGAGCCTGTAGCTTGCCGTACAACCCGTGGCCTCTATCCAGGGATGCTCATCAGGAGGCACGCCCTGAGAAGTAAGCTGACCTCCCAGCCAATCGGTCTCCTCGCTGAGTAGAACCTTCCTGCCCATGCGGAGAGCTGAGAGCGCAGCAGCTACTCCCCCCAGCCCTCCACCTACTATCAGGATATCGGTCTTAAGCTCCTTCATCGCTCTACTGGCGATGTGCCTGATATCTTTATAGCTTGACCTGTACGAGCAGATTCGTAGATGGCAGCGGTCAGTTCTGCCACCCTTACCCCGGCGTCAGGAGGTGATGGATTTTCTCCTTCGCCCCTAATGGCAGCTATCCAAGCCTCATCTGGACTAGAATACATCTGAAGCCTTAGAGGCTGGATCAAGTTGCCATCCTTGGTGTGGGTTATTCTGCCGGTTCTCCATGGGTGCTGTGGGTCACTTTCGTACTTTAGTATGCCCTCGGTACCTACTATGAGTACTTCTTCTATCCAAGTGATTGGTAGATTTCCATTGACAGTAAACTGAGCCTGTATGCCATTGGTGAATTTGATCGTGCTGGTACTGTTTATATCAACCGGGGTGTCACAATTATCCACAGTGGAGTATACACTCTCTATAGGTTGTGAAGTTAACCAGAGCAGCACATCTGCCAGGTGACTGCCACTGTCCATGAGCATACCGCCCCCGGAAAGCTCTGGGTTCTGTCTCCAGGTGCCTGTAGTGCCTTTCTTCCATGCCTGACAGCAGATCACAGAGATAGTCTGTATATCTCCGATCTCCCCGTTAGTTATGGCATTCTTGATGTAGTTGTAGCCTGGGTCGAGTCGTCTTTGGTAGCTAACCATAACGACCTTACCAGTGTCTTGGGCTCTCTGTTTGATATCCTGAGCATGTTCCACGCTACAAGCTAGGGGTTTTTCGCACAGGACATGAGCTCCTTGCTCCAGAGCCATGACCACGTGCTCGTAATGCAGGGTGTGCGGAGTACAGATCTCCACGGCGTCTGGAGCGATAGCCTTGAACATCTCCTCTGGTCCTGAGAAAGTAGGGACATTTGACAGCTGGGGAATCCACTTGACCATGGCGTTGAGGTTATCTTGACTAGGGTCAACCAGGGCTACGATCTCTACTCCCGGAATACGATATAGGGTAGAGGCGTGCCACCTGGCTACGGCTCCGCATCCTATCATCGCTACACGTATATTGGCTTGCCCTTCTTGCATCTTCTTATGGATCCTCCTCCACTTACCTGTGTTTTGTGATCACATAGTTTGATCAGATCAATTCCGATAGGAACCTGGAAGCTCTGATAAAGCCTTCTTCAGTAGGAAAGGCTCTGTCTTCGTGCTCGATAGAGATGGCACCGTCGTAGCCGATATCTCTAAGGGCACCTATGATCTCCCCCCATTGCAGAACTCCGTATCCTGGGAGGACATATCTCCACCATCCCTCTCCTAATAAACCTCTTCGTGATCGGAGAGACGGGTTTATTGTTACATCCTTTGCGTGAAAGTGAAATATACGATCTCGGAACTCGTATATGGCTCCGATTGGATCTATACCCTGCCAAGCTAGGTGGGAGGGGTCGAAGTTGAGTCCTAGATTTTCATTTGGAAGAGCCTCGAACAATGCTACCCAATGGTCTAGATTTTGGAGATTAGTTGCGTACCAGTTCTCGAGTGCGATGCGTATGTTGTGCTGTTGGGCGCGTTCAAGTAGTGGTTTGAGGATGTAAGCCAGGTCCTCTTTTATTGTCCTGAATCGATCTTTCCCTGTGGAGGGGAAGCCGCCCAGGGTACATATCGTGTCAACACCAAGTCGTGTTGCTAGGGCTATGGCTCTCTCTAGAAACTTGCGGTTGATCTCGATCTTTTCAGGAGTTGTGCCTGTCAGGACTGTGTAGGCGGCTAATGCAGATATCTTGACACTATGCTTTTTGAGCAGTTCTAGGGTGTTCTCTACTACCACCTCTCCAGCGGTAGTTGCATCTAGGTGAGAACCTGAGCTTACATCTACCTCTAGACCAGCTATATTGTTGGAAGATGCCCAGGAGATTACTTCCGATAACGGTTTTTCACGAATTGGAGCCGTCAACACTCCGATATACATAACCTTATACTCCATGCTAGGATTGCAGCAGCGCACGATTTCGACGTCAATTATGCCCTATATGAGCAACAATGTCAGTATTTGGTTAGAATTTGGATGACAATACTTGACCTGACGGCAAAACGGGTTTATATACAATGTTAGCAGGAGGAAAGTGGCAGTTCGAGCTTGATCATATCAAAATAGCAATTGACAACCCTCCTCACAAATATTAATATTCAGAAACCATATACCTTTGAAAGGAGTGATGTTAATCGGCAGGAGCTGGGTAGCAATAAGTGGCAATCGGGTTTATTCCATTACTTATAGAAACCTTAATTACTTCCAAAGGGAGGTAGTAGATAGTGACAACAACTAAAGAAAAGCTAAGTAGGAGAAGGTTCCTGAAGTTCTCGGCTGTAGCTGCTGGGAGCGCGATCCTAGTGGCCTGTGGTGGAGGTACCACTGGTACCACACCCACAGCATCTACTGGGGCTTCGCCTTCCCC